>NZ_CAJCKS010000017.1:0-48749 GCF_903970985.1 Pantoea sp. ME81
TCGAATCCCTGCACCCCAGCCAATTAAAGACAATTTGAAAACGCATTATTGGGGTGTCGCCAAGCGGTAAGGCTCTGGTTTCTGATACCAGCATTCCGGGGTTCGAATCCCTGCACCCCAGCCAAATTGCACAATAAAGCCCGCTCTTGCGGGCTTTATTGTTTTCTGCATCAGGGAAACTGCCAGGAGCGCCCTGCGACGCTCTGCCATCTATAAGCCCAACGCGTACTTCAGCGCCTTACGTTTCAGCGCTCCAGCATTCTCCGCTGCAATCAATCCCAGATTACGCACAAAACGCAATGGGGCCAGCGTGTTGCTAAAGGCAAAATAGAACAGATCCATCCCACCCTGCATTAGCAAATTATCGTTATAGCGTTGACGATGATAACGCTTTAACACCGCATCCGATGACCATAACTGAGCCTGGCTGCGCGCCTCCACCAACGTATTGATCAACGCATCAACATCGCGATACCCGAGATTTACGCCCTGTCCGGCAAGGGGATTGATGGTGTGTGCTGCATCACCCACCAGCGCCAATCCCGGCAAAACGTAGCGCGTAGCGTGGCGACGAACCAACGGGAATGAGGCTGCTTTCTTGACCTGAACCCGCCCAACGCGTGCCGGGAAATGGGCGTGAATCTCTTTTTCAAGCTGTGACAATGGCAACGCCTGTAGCTGGCGAATACGCGCCGGTGCGTCATACCACACCAGAGAAGCGTGGCGATCAAACAGCGGCAGAAAAGCACGTGGCCCCTCTGGCGTAAATTGCTGCCAGGTCGAATCCCCGGCATCATGCTCACATTCGACGCTTATCAGCATGCAGGACTGCGCGTATTGCCAGCCACGCACGCCAATTCCCGCCAACTGGCGAACGCGCGAGTTGGCGCCATCCGCGCCAACCACCAGCCGCGTATCCAGCGTGGTACCATTATCCAGCTGGACCTGCCAGCCGCCACGATGCGAATGAAGCTGCTGCAGGCTGGCGGGACAAATCAGCGTGATCCCCTCTTCCTGCATCTTTTCCCACAGCGCACGTTGCAGCACGCTGTTTTCCACCATATATCCCAGCTCTGGCAAGCCCAGCGAGGCAGCATCAAAGGTCACATGTGCACTTTGCCACTCCCAGGTTTCGAGCTTGCGATAAGGCGCACAGCGCATCGCCAGCACGCGTTCCCACACATTCAACTGACGCAGTAGTGCTACCGACGAGGCTCCAATCGCGGAAATGCGGACATCGGGCGGGCTTTCTGCATCAAACGCAGCGGGTTCGGCACGTTCAATCACCGCCACACGAAATTGCTGCTGTGCCAGTCCACAAGCCAGCGCGGCACCGACCATACCGCCGCCCACCACCACCACATCAAAATGTGAATCCTGCATTGACTCTAATCCTTCTGCTTGTCGTGATAGCTCACGTCATCACGTTGATAGATAAAGTGTACCGGAAATTTGCTGCACAATCTCAGACCCTGCTGTGCTGGTCACAACAGCAGCAAAGCATTACAATACGCGCCCTGCACTTCCCTGCTCTGAATCAATGGCTAGTTCGATGACCAAAAAACTGCATATTAAAACCTGGGGCTGTCAGATGAATGAGTACGATTCATCAAAGATGGCCGATCTGCTGAACAGCACGCACGGTTACACCCTGACCGAGGACGCTGAAGAGGCGGATGTCCTGCTGCTCAACACCTGCTCGATCCGTGAGAAGGCGCAGGAGAAGGTTTTCGCGCTGTTAGGACGCTGGAAGAAATTGAAAGCGATAAATCCTGACGTGATTATTGGCGTCGGCGGCTGTGTCGCTTCGCAGGAAGGTGAACGCCTGCGTGAACGCGCCAATTGCGTGGATATTGTATTTGGTCCACAGACGCTGCATCGCTTGCCAGAGATGCTGAATCAGGTGCGCGGGACGAAAAGCCCGGTGATTGACATCAGCTTCCCGGAAATCGAGAAATTTGACCGTCTGCCAGAACCGCGTGCAGAAGGCCCGACGGCCTTTGTCTCCATTATGGAAGGCTGTAACAAATACTGTACTTTCTGCGTGGTGCCTTACACCCGAGGCGAGGAAGTGAGCCGTCCATGTGACGATATTCTGTTGGAAATCGCGCAACTGGCTGCGCAGGGCGTGCGAGAAGTGAATTTACTGGGCCAAAACGTCAACGCCTATCGCGGCACGACCTTTGATGACCAGCTCTGCAGCTTCGCGGAACTGTTGCGTCTGGTGGCGGCCATTGATGGCATCGACCGCATCCGCTTTACCACCAGCCATCCGATTGAATTCACTGATGACATTATTGATGTCTACCGTGACACGCCAGAGCTGGCGAGCTTCCTGCACTTGCCCGTTCAGAGCGGTGCCGATCGTATCCTGACGCTGATGAAGCGTGCGCACACCGCGCTGGAATATAAAGCCATCGTCCGCAAACTGCAGAAAGCACGTCCTGATATTCAGATGAGTTCAGATTTCATCATTGGTTTCCCTGGCGAAACGCAGCAGGATTTTGAGCAGACCATGAAACTGGTGGGCGACGTGAATTTCGATGTCAGCTTCAGCTTTATCTACTCGGCCCGTCCGGGTACGCCTGCCGCTGATTTGCCTGACGATGTGTCGGAAGAAGAGAAAAAGCAGCGCCTGTATATTCTGCAGGATCGCCTCAATCAGCAGGCGATGGCGTGGAGCCGCCGCATGCTCGGCACCACACAGCGTGTGCTGGTAGAAGGCATCTCACGTAAAAATGTCATGGAACTGACCGGACGCACCGACAACAACCGCGTGGTGAACTTCGAAGCGCCTGTTGAGATGATCGGTAAGTTTGTTGACGTGGAAATTGTCGATGTCCATGCCAACTCGCTGCGTGGCAAACTGATCCGCACTGAAGATGAAATGGCATTGCGTGTCAGCCTCAGCCCCGATGCGGTGATAGCCCGCACGCGCCGTGAAAATGACATCGGTGTCGGTCTTTACCAGCCTTGATACTCCAACTTTGCGCGGCAGTGCACAAGGTGCTGCCGCCTGTTTCATCCCGTGCCCCTTGCATTCCACCTGCAACGCCCAAATATCGTCTCTGTAACTTGCAGCCGGGCCTTGCCCCATAAATAATTCCGTATAGATGCTCAATCTGTGATGGAGCATTGGATACACCTTCTTCAACTGGCCCTGAGTGACCCAAAGGATTCATTTGAATATCGAAACTCGTGAAATCGCCCTTGAACCGGCTGATAACCGCCGACTGATGAGCCTGTGCGGTCCGTTTGATGACAATGTGAAGCAGCTGGAAAAACGCCTCGGTGTCGAAATCAACCGCCGGGACAACCATTTCAAACTGGTGGGCCGATCGCTCAGCGTTGACGCAGCCATCAACATTCTGCGTGACCTGTACGTGAGTACTGCGCCAGTGCGTGGCCAAATCCCGGATATTGAACCGGACCAGGTGCATCTGGCGATCAAAGAGAGCCGTGTACTGGAGCAAACCGCCGAAAGCGTGCCGGAGTTTGGTAAGGCGATTCACATCAAAACCAAGCGCGGTGTGATTAAACCTCGTACGCCCAATCAGGCGCAGTATGTGGCTAATATCCTCGACCATGACATCACCTTCGGTGTGGGTCCAGCTGGTACCGGTAAAACCTATCTGGCGGTGGCCGCTGCCGTTGATGCCCTGGAACGTCAGGAAATCCGCCGTATTTTGCTGACGCGCCCTGCGGTAGAGGCCGGCGAAAAACTGGGCTTCCTGCCGGGTGACCTGAGCCAGAAAGTCGATCCTTACCTGCGTCCGCTCTACGATGCCTTGTTTGAAATGCTCGGCTTTGAGCGCGTGGAAAAGCTGATGGAGCGCAATGTGATTGAAGTGGCTCCGCTCGCTTACATGCGCGGCCGCACACTCAATGACGCCTTTGTGATTCTCGATGAAAGTCAGAACACCACCATCGAGCAGATGAAGATGTTTCTGACACGTATCGGTTTCAACTCCAAAGCGGTGATCACCGGTGACGTCACACAGATTGACCTGCCGCGCAGCACCAAATCCGGCCTGCGTCATGCCATTGAGGTTTTGGCGGAAGTCGATGAAATCAGTTTTAACTTTTTCCACAGCGAAGACGTGGTGCGTCATCCGGTTGTCGCACGCATCGTGAATGCTTATGAAGCGTGGGAAGAAGCCGATCAGAAGCGCCGTGACAAACTGGCAGAAGAGCGCAAGCGTGAAACGCTAGCGTCTCAACTTGCCGCCCCATCCAGCCCGCAGGAGCCTTCATGAGCGCGGTGATTTTAGATTTACAGTTGGCCTGTGCCGATGAAAATGGCCTGCCAGCCGAACCTGCTTTCCAGCGCTGGCTCGAAGCCGCCGTGACGCCTTTCCAGCCGGAAAGTGAAGTCACCATCCGTCTGGTGGATGAAGCGGAGAGTCATGAGCTTAATCTGACTTATCGCGGTAAGGATAAGCCGACCAACGTGCTCTCTTTCCCGTTTGAAGCGCCACCAGGGATTGAGCTGCCACTGCTGGGCGATCTGATTATTTGTCGTCAGGTTGTTGAGCAAGAAGCGGAAGAACAAGGCAAAACCGTTGAAGCCCACTGGGCGCATATGGTTGTCCACGGCACGCTACACCTGCTGGGCTATGACCATATTGAAGATGAAGAAGCCGAAGAAATGGAGGCGCTGGAGACCGAGATAATGCTTGCTCTTGGTTATCCTGACCCGTACATTTCGGAGAAAGAAGACGCCTGACCCCCTTAGGTTCAGGTTATTGCGCTGCTGGCGCGGATGCCAGCAGTTCCTTTCCCTCACCAGAGAGAACGAAATAAAAACGCCATGAGCGACGACCATTCTCAAAACAGCGACGCACCCAGTAGTAAAAAGGGATTTTTCTCCCTGTTAATTAACCAACTTTTTCACGGTGAACCCAAAAACCGTGATGAGCTACTGGGACTGATCCGCGATTCTGAGCAAAAAGAGCTGATCGACCAGGACACCCGCGACATGCTCGAAGGGGTGCTGGATATTGCCGAGCAGCGCGTGCGTGACATCATGATCCCGCGCTCCCAGATGATCACCCTTAAACGCAACCAAAGCCTTGAAGAGTGCCTTGCGGTCATTATTGATTCCGCCCACTCACGCTTCCCGGTGATCAGCGAAGATAAAGACCACGTCGAAGGCATTTTGATGGCCAAAGACCTGCTGCCGTTTATGAGCAGCGCGTCTGAACCTTTCAGCATTGAGAAAGTGCTGCGCACCGCCGTTGTCGTGCCTGAAAGTAAGCGTGTTGACCGCATGCTGAAAGAGTTCCGTTCCCAGCGCTATCATATGGCGATTGTCATTGACGAATTCGGTGGCGTTTCCGGGCTAGTCACGATTGAAGATATCCTCGAATTGATTGTCGGTGAAATTGAAGATGAATATGACGATGAAGAAGATCGTGATATCCGTCAGTTAAACCGCCATACCTATACCGTACGTGCGCTTGCGCCTATCGAGGATTTTAACGAGGTATTTGGTACCAGCTTCAGTGATGATGAAGTGGATACCATTGGCGGTCTGGTGATGCAGGGATTCGGCCACCTTCCCGCGCGCGGTGAGAGCATCGACATTGATGGTTACCAATTCAAAGTCGCGATGGCCGACAGCCGCCGTATCATCCAGGTGCATGTGAAAATTCCGGAAGACTCTCCACAACCGCAACTGGAAGACGAATAATTTTATGGCTTTAGCCTCTCTCTACTCGCAGCAGCGGGTTCGCCTGCTGCTGGCTTTGATTGCGGGTGCCGTTGGCACCCTTTCCTTTTCTCCCTATGATTTTTGGCCTGCCGCATTAGTTTCCCTGGCGGGACTGCAACTGTTGCTACTGGATCGCCGCAGCCCTCAAGCCGCCGCGATTGGCTTCGTCTGGGGCTTTGGTCTGTTCGGCAGTGGCATTAACTGGGTTTACGTCAGCATCGCCACCTTTGGTGGTATGCCTGGCCCGGTTAACGTCTTCCTGGTGATATTGCTGGCCGCTTACCTGGCGATTTATCCGATGCTGTTTGCGGCGGTGCTTAATCGCCTGTGGCCACGTGCGACCTTGTGGCGTCTGGTGCTGGCGGCACCGGCACTGTGGCAAATCAGCGAATTTCTGCGTGGCTGGATCCTGACCGGATTCCCGTGGCTGCAGTTCGGCTACAGCCAGATCGACGGTCCACTCAAAGGCCTTGCGCCGCTGGCGGGCGTTGAAACCATCACTTTCCTGTTGATGGTGATCGCCGGTCTGCTGGTGCATGCGCTTTATCATCGTACGGTGAAGAGCCTGGTGGCGGCCGCGGTATTGCTGCTGCTGCCATGGCCACTGCGCATGTTGCAGTGGTATCAGCCGCTGCCGGAACGCAGCGTGGACGTGGCGATGGTGCAAGGCAACATTCCCCAGTCGATGAAGTGGGACCCACAGCAGTTGCTGAATACGTTGCGTGTGTACACCTCTTACAGCCAGCCTTATATGGGCAAAGCGCCCATCATTATCTGGCCGGAATCGGCGATTACTGACCTTGAAAGCAATCAGCAGCCGTTCCTCAAAGCGCTGGATGCCGAACTGCGCGAGCGCGGCAGCTCGCTAATTACCGGGATTGTCGATTCACGCGTTGAAGGGGATAACCGCTACCACGATTACAACTCCGTAATTGTGCTGGGCGGCGAGCAGCCTTACAGCTATCAAAGCCATAACCGTTATCAGAAAAACCATCTGGTGCCGTTCGGGGAATTTGTGCCGCTGGAAGATCTGCTGCGTCCGCTGGCGCCGTTCTTCGATCTGCCAATGTCGTCGTTCAGCCGTGGTGCCTATGTGCAGCCGCAGTTGAAGGTGGCGGGTTATGATCTTACCAGCGCCATCTGCTACGAGATTGTGTTGGGCGAGCAGGTACGAGCCAACTTCCGTCCTAATACCAACTTCCTGCTGACCGTATCTAACGACGCCTGGTTTGGTCACTCCATCGGCCCCTGGCAGCATTTCCAGATGGCGCGTATGCGTGCACTGGAATTGGGCCGTCCGCTGTTGCGATCCACCAATAACGGTGTCACGGCGGTGGTGAATGCCAACGGCGAGGTTGAAAAAGAGATCCCGCAGTTCACGCGTGACGTGCTGGAAGCCAGGGTAACACCCACCACTGGTGAGACCCCTTATGCCAAAGCAGGCATCTGGCCGGTATGGATTCTGACGTTAATCGGCATCGTTCTGGCGATTATTCGTCGCCGCCACTGACACTCCGATCACATTCTGACAGGCGAAGTGCTCACTTCGCCTTTTTTTTGCGCTGTTTTCCGCTCCCATCGGCTACGCTTTACCAGATTCTCTGCTGGCTTTTTCACGCATCTCACCGTGCTGGCACGATCATTGCTATTTATTTCAGTGATTTTCTCAACATCAGCGTTTTGTCAGCGTAATGCCATGTTCACGCACTATTATTTGGCACTGACACGCACCGAAACGGCGCAATGGCTTTTTATTGCCTCTTAATGGTGCGGAGCGGCTCGCAAAAAACAAACTTTTTTGTTTCATTGCGTTAACAATTCGCTATGTTAATCACTATCCTGCGCGCAGTTGCGCTAAGGGATAACTAAAAAAGCAGCACGAAATACACACAACATCACAATCTGCGCAGTTTATGTTCTGCGCAACATCCATTCAAAGGAGTAGGAACATGCAGACACGCAAAGTGGCATTATCTCTTCTGCTGTTGGGAGCAGCAGCGGGAGCGGCCCAGGCGGAAGATCTCACCGGCACCCTGAAAAAAATTAATGATAGCGGCGTGATCGTCGTTGGGCATCGTGAGTCATCAGTTCCCTTTTCTTACTACGACAACCAGCAAAAAGTGGTTGGCTATTCACAAGACTACTCAAACGCCATCGTAGCGGCGATCAAAGCCAAGCTGAACAAGCCTGATCTGCAAGTAAAAATGCTGCCGATCACCTCTCAGAACCGTATTCCACTGCTGCAAAACGGCACTTACGATTTTGAATGTGGTTCTACCACCAACAACCTGGAACGTCAGCAGCAAGCCGCCTTCTCCGATACCGTCTTCATCATCGGTACGCGTCTGCTGGTGAAAAAGGGTGGCGATATCAAAGATTTCGCGGACCTGAAAGGCAAAACCGTTGTCGTGACCTCTGGTACCACTTCTGAAGTTCTGCTGCACAAGCTGAACGACGAGAAGAAAATGGATATGCGCATCATCAGCGCCAAAGACCATGGCGATTCTTTCCGTACGCTGGAAACCGGTCGTGCCGTGGCCTTCATGATGGATGACGCGCTGCTGGCGGGTGAACGTGCTAAAGCGAAGAAACCAGACGACTGGCAGATCACTGGCACACCTCAGTCGAAAGAAGCCTACGGCTGTATGCTGCGTAAAGAAGACCCGCAGTTCAAACAGCTGATGGATGAAACCATCGCGAAAGCGCAGACCTCGGGTGAAGCCGCTAAGTGGTTCGATACCTGGTTCAAACAGCCAATCCCACCGAAGAATCTGAACATGAACTTCGAGCTGTCTTCTGACATGCAGGCGCTGTTCAAAGCACCAAACGATAAAGCACTCTGAATTAACAATGAAAACAAGGGCAGTTAGGCTGCCCTCTCGATTGCTGAACACGCGGTGCGGACAGACAGACTGCAACAGGTCGTTCCCCTGAAGCAGGACGCAAGACACCGCTCAACAATCTTATGGGTAGCCTCGCTACCCTTTTTTTACCGGAGCTCGTTATGGGTATCGATTGGAACTGGGGCATCTTTTTACAACAGGCCCCGTTCGGCAATACGACTTACCTCGGCTGGCTGTGGTCCGGATTTCAGGTTACCGTTGCGGTTTCCTGCTGCGCCTGGATTATCGCCTTCCTGGTAGGTTCCTTCTTCGGCATTCTGCGTACCGTGCCCAATCGACTGCTGTCGACCATTGGTACCTGCTACGTGGAACTGTTTCGTAATATCCCACTGATCGTCCAGTTCTTCTTCTGGTATCTGGTGGCGCCAGAACTGGTTGGCGAAAAACTGGGGATGTGGTTTAAAGCAGAACTGGACCCCAATATTCAGTTCTTCGTTTCCTCAACCATTTGCCTCGGCTTGTTCACTGCTGCGCGCGTTTGTGAACAGGTACGTGCCGCGATTCAATCATTGCCACGCGGTCAGAAAAACGCAGGGTTGGCGATGGGGCTGACGCTGCCACAAACTTATCGCTACGTGCTGCTGCCGAATGCCTATCGCGTGATTGTGCCGCCGATGACTTCGGAAATGCTGAACCTGGTGAAAAACTCTGCCATCGCTTCGACCATTGGTCTGGTGGATATGGCGGCGCAGGCCGGTAAGTTGCTCGACTACTCGGCGCACGCCTATGAATCTTTCACCGCCATTACCCTGGCTTACGTGGGTATTAACCTGGTGATCATGCTGATTATGAGTTTGGTAGAACGTAAAATTCGCCTGCCCGGCAATCTGGGAGGCAAATAATGTACGAGTTTGACTGGAGTTCGATTCCTCCCAGCCTGCCCTATTTGTGGAATGGCTTGATCATCACCTTCAAGATTACCGCCGTCGCCGTGGTGTTCGGCATTATCTGGGGCACGATTCTGGCCGTGATGCGTCTGTCGCCGTTCGCGCCGATTCGCTGGTTCGCTAAGCTGTACGTCAACCTGTTCCGCTCCGTCCCGCTGGTGATGGTGCTGCTGTGGTTCTATCTGGTGGTGCCTGCATTACTGCAACAGGTATTGGGACTTTCCCCCAAAACTGACATTCGCCTGATTTCCGCCATGATTGCTTTTGCACTGTTTGAAGCGGCCTATTATTCGGAAATCATCCGAGCGGGTATCCAGAGCATCTCACGCGGACAGTCGAATGCTGCGCTCGCGTTGGGTATGACGCACTGGCAATCAATGAAATTGATCATCCTGCCGCAGGCGTTCCGCGCCATGGTGCCACTGCTGCTGACGCAGGGCATTGTGCTGTTCCAGGATACCTCGCTGGTGTATGTGTTAAGCCTGGCTGACTTCTTCCGTACCGCCTCGACGATTGGCGAGCGTGACGGTACCCAGGTTGAAATGGTTCTGTTTGCCGGTCTGGTCTATTTTGTGATCAGCCTGAGCGCTTCGCTGTTGGTTAGCTATCTGAAAAGAAAGAGGACGGTTTAAATGATTAGCCTGAAAAATGTTTCTAAGTGGTATGGTCACTTTCAGGTGCTGACCGACTGCTCCACCGAAGTAAAAAAAGGTGAAGTGGTGGTGGTCTGTGGACCGTCCGGCTCAGGTAAGTCAACCTTGATTAAAACGGTGAACGGTCTGGAACCGGTGCAGGAAGGCAGCATTCAGGTTAACGGTACCGAAGTGAACAACAAGAAAACCAACCTGGCACAACTGCGCAGCAAAGTCGGTATGGTGTTCCAGCACTTCGAACTGTTCCCGCACCTCAGCATTGTCGATAACCTGGTGCTGGCGCAGGTCAAGGTGTTAAAGCGTGATAAAGCCGCTGCGCGTGAGAAGGGTCTCAAGCTGCTGACGCGTGTTGGTCTGGCTGCGCATGCGGAGAAGTTCCCTGGACAGCTCTCGGGCGGACAGCAACAGCGTGTGGCGATTGCCCGCGCGCTGTGCATGGACCCCATCGCGATGCTGTTTGACGAACCGACATCTGCGCTCGACCCAGAGATGATCAACGAAGTGCTGGACGTCATGGTGGAGTTGGCGAACGAAGGCATGACCATGATGGTGGTGACGCACGAGATGGGCTTTGCGCGCAAAGTGGCTAATCGCGTGATCTTTATGGATGAAGGGAAAATTGTCGAAGACACTAACAAAGATGACTTCTTTAATAACCCTCAGTCCGACCGCGCAAAAGACTTCCTCGCGAAGATCCTGCATTAATTAGCGCTCTCAATTGCGCCGCTGTATGGATGGGGTTTCCCCATTAATCACGCAGCGGCGCGATTTTCCGCAAATCAAGGCTCAAAAGGCTGACGCTGGAAATGATCGTGCCCACACTCCGGGCAGCGCGTTAAGCTCTCCGGTGTATAGATCGCCCGGGTAAAACCGCACTTCTCACACACCAGGTTACCCAACCCCACCACTTCACCGCTTTGATAAACACCGTGATGCCGTAGATCCTGAAACACCTCGCGCCACTCTAACTGGCTTTTGTCCGTGATATCCGCCAGTTCTTTCCATACGCTCTCGCGAATGACGCGCAAGAATACGGAGTCACCGAGCACATCTGAAGATTCCTGATAACTGAGCGCGAACTCATGTAAATCACGCCTGACCGCCCGCATCACCTCATTCACTTCAGAAGAGGTCAGCGTCTTTTTCGCTAATAACTCCTGCCGTGCCTCAGCGACCAGGGCATCAACATCACGCTCGCCCTGTTCCAGCCGCTGGGTTAATGCCGCTATCGTTGCACGATACTCCTGCGCCACGTTATTCATTTTGTTCTCCTTTCCGCGGGAATAGCTGATAGTAAGTTTAGCTGTTCTGTCATATTTGCCGTGACGAAAGCGGAGTAAATCGCAAAAGGGTGAAAGCGGCGGCGCATTGAGTAGAAATCCGCTCAGCCGGGGCGTGAAATGTTGTTGAGGAAGAGCCTTATGGGTATGCTATGCGGATCTAAATGTATGCGAACCCGTCATACTTCAAGTCGCAGGTGCGTTGGCTGCACGTGTTCACGCCGTCGTTTACTTCGTTAAGCGCGAGCGTATTCACACCTTTGCCGCCTGCCTGTGACGTGAACTATTCAGGGTTAACGATTTTCATAAAGGACCACAGGCAGCCATGCAAGAGCAATACCGCCCGGAAGAGATAGAATCCCGCGTCCAACAGCACTGGGACGAAAACGAAACCTTTAAAGTGACCGAGCAGGAAGGCAAAGAGAAATACTACTGCCTTTCTATGCTGCCCTATCCTTCTGGCCGCCTACACATGGGCCACGTGCGTAACTACACCATCGGCGATGTGATTGCGCGCTATCAGCGTATGCTGGGTAAAAATGTCCTGCAGCCGATTGGCTGGGATGCGTTTGGGCTGCCAGCCGAAGGCGCTGCGGTAAAAAACAACACCGCGCCCGCACCATGGACTTATGACAACATCGAATACATGAAGAACCAGCTCAAACTGCTGGGCTTTGGCTATGACTGGAGCCGCGAATTGGCGACCTGCCAGCCAGAGTACTATCGCTGGGAACAGTGGTTCTTCACCAAGCTGTATGAAAAAGGCATGGTCTATAAAAAGACCTCAGCGGTGAACTGGTGCCCGCATGACCAAACCGTACTGGCTAACGAACAAGTTATCGACGGCTGCTGCTGGCGCTGTGACACCAAAGTTGAGCGCAAAGAGATTCCTCAGTGGTTCGTGAAAATCACCGCTTACGCGGAAGAACTGCTCAACGATCTGGATAAGCTGGAAGACTGGCCTGAAACGGTCAAGACCATGCAGCGTAACTGGATTGGCCGTTCTGAGGGCGTGGAAATCACCTTCGATGTGGCGTACAGCGAAGAGAAATTAACGGTTTACACCACACGTCCGGACACCTTCCTCGGTGCCACCTACGTTGCTGTGGCAGCTGGCCACCCACTGGCGCGCCAGGCTGCGGCCAGCAACCCTGCGCTGTCTGACTTCATCGCAGAATGCAGCACCACCAAAGTGGCTGAAGCAGATATGGCGACGATGGAGAAGAAAGGCATGGCCACCGGCCTGTTTGCTATCCATCCGCTGACGGGCGAAGAGATCCCAGTCTGGGTCGCTAACTTTGTCCTGATGGAATACGGCACCGGCGCAGTGATGGCTGTTCCAGGCCATGACCAGCGTGACTGGGAGTTCGCGACTAAATACAACCTGAACATCAAACCAGTAATCCTGAATCTGGATGGTTCAACGCCTGATCTGAGCGAAGCGGCGATGACCGATAAAGGCGCGCTGTTCAACTCGGGTGAGTTCAACGGTCTGGATCATCAGGCGGGCTTCAACGCCATTGCTGATGCATTGGCGGCGAAAGGCGTCGGTGTGCGTAAAGTCAACTATCGTCTGCGTGACTGGGGTGTGTCCCGTCAGCGTTATTGGGGCGCGCCAATTCCAATGGTGACACTGGAAGACGGCACCGTGATGCCAACGCCAGAAGATCAGCTGCCAGTGATTCTGCCAGAAGATGTGGTGATGGACGGTATCACCAGCCCGATCAAAGCCGATCCTGAGTGGGCGAAAACCACAGTTAACGGCCAGCCAGCGCTGCGCGAAACCGATACCTTTGACACCTTTATGGAATCATCCTGGTATTACGCGCGTTACACCTGTGCCAATTACAACGAAGGCATGCTGGATCCTGCCGCTGCGAACTACTGGCTGCCGGTGGATCAGTATGTCGGTGGTATCGAACACGCCATCATGCACCTGATGTATTTCCGCTTCTACCACAAGCTGCTGCGTGACGCGGGCCTGGTGAACTCTGATGAGCCAGCCAAACGTCTGCTGTGTCAGGGTATGGTTCTGGCCGATGCGTTCTATTACACCGGCGCGAACGGCGAGCGTAACTGGGTTTCTCCGGTTGATGTTAGCGTTGAGCGCGATGAAAAAGGTCGTATTGTTAAGGCTGTCGACAACGCAGGCCGCGAAGTGGTTTATGCCGGCATGAGCAAGATGTCCAAGTCGAAAAACAACGGCATCGATCCACAGCTGATGGTTGAACGTTACGGTGCCGATACCGTGCGTCTGTTCATGATGTTTGCTTCACCAGCAGAAATGACGCTGGAATGGCAGGAATCGGGTGTAGAAGGTGCGAACCGCTTCCTGAAGCGCGTGTGGAAACTGGCCTACGAACACGTAGCGAAAGGTGCCACCGTGGCGCTGGACCTCAATGCACTGAACGACGATCAGAAAGCGCTGCGTCGCGATCTGCACAAAACCATCGCCAAGGTGGCCGATGACGTGGGTCGTCGCCAGACATTCAACACCGCTATCGCTGCCATCATGGAGTTGATGAACAAGCTGACTCGTGCCCCTCAGGAGAGCGATCAAGATCGCGCACTGATGCAGGAAGCGCTGGTGGCGGTCGTTCGTCTGCTCTATCCGTTCACGCCGCACGCCAGCTATGTTCTGTGGCAGGCGCTGGGCGGAGAAGGTAGTGTCGATGAAGCCAGCTGGCCGGTTGCGGATGAATCCGCGATGGTGGAAGATTCACTGCTGGTCGTTGTACAGGTGAATGGCAAAGTGCGCGGCAAGATTACCGTTGCGCCGGATGCTACGCAGGAGCAGGTTCAGGCGCGTGCTGCGCAGGAGCACATTGTGGCGAAATATCTGGAAGGCGTCACACTTCGTAAAGTGATTTATGTCCCTGGCAAACTGCTTAACCTGGTCGTAGGTTAAGTTCAGGAGGAACTGTGCGACAACTGATTATCAGGCTGTTTGTCCTGCTTGCGGTGATGATCACCGCAGGCTGTGGTTTTCACCCGCGTGGCACCACCATGGTGCCTAACGAGATGAAAACGCTGATCGTCCAGAGTGGCGACCCGTATGGCCCAATGGCGCGCACCGTGCGCCAACAACTGCGTATCAATGATGTCACCATTGTTAATGACAGCAAACAGGCCAGTGCCAAATACCCGACCCTGCGCTTAGGTGCAGAAGTGCTGGGGCGTGATACCGCGTCAGTGTTTATCAGCGGCACCACTGCTGAGTATTCACTGGTGATGACAGTGACCGCGCAGGTTCTGATCCCGGGCAAAGGCATCTACCCGATCAGCACCACCGTGTACCGTTCTTTCTTCGACAACCCGAATGCCGCACTGGCGAAGGATGCCGAGCAAGACATGATTGTGCAGGAGATGCGCCAGCGTGCCGCCGAGCAACTGGTGCGTAAACTGTTAACGGTTCATGCCGCGCAGGAAAGCAACAAAGACACGTTGCCACAGCCGGAGATCATCGCACCAGGTGAGAATTCACCAGAAGTGCCCTCTTCGTCAGCAACCAGTCTGCAATGATCAGGATTTATCCTGAACAACTGAGCGCGCAGCTTCGTGAGGGGCTGCGCGCCTGTTATTTTCTGACCGGCAATGAACCGTTGCTGATTCAGGAAAGTGCCGATGCCATTCGCGCGGCCTCATCTTCTCAAGGCTTTGAAGAACACTTCAGTGTCACTCTTGATGCGCAAACCGACTGGGATGCGATCTTTGCCAGCTGTCAGGCACTCAGCCTGTTCACGCAACGCCAGACCTTAACGCTGCAACTGCCAGAAAACGGTGCCAATGCAGCGATGGCCGAGCAACTGGTTAAACTCGCCAGCCTGCTGCACAGCGATATCCTACTGGTGCTGCGCATGGCAAAACTGACCAAAGCGCAGGAAAACAGCGCCTGGTTTAAAGCGCTCAGCGCTCATGCCGTGCTGGTTCCCTGCCAGACGCCCGAACAAGCGCAGTTGCCGCGCTGGGTCGCGAGCCGTGCCAAAGCCATGAAGTTGAGTGTTGATGACGCGGCGATTCAACTGCTGTGCTACTGCTACGAAGGTAATCTGCTGGCGCTGGCGCAGGCGCTGGAACGTCTGTCACTGCTGTGGCCGGATGGCAAACTCACTCTGCCCCGCGTGGAAGACGCGGTAAATGACGCTGCGCACTTTACCCCTTTCCACTGGGTGGATGCCCTGCTGGCGGGCAAAAGTAAGCGCGCCCTGCATATCCTGCATCAGCTGGAAAAAGAGGATGCTGAAGGGGTGATTTTACTGCGTTCTCTGCAACGTGATTTACTGACGCTGCTGCATTTGCAGCGCAATCAGGGTAAACAGGGCTTGCGTGCGCTAATGGATCAACAGCGCATCTGGCAAAACCGTCGCGCACTGTTTACCGATGCGCTGCAACGCCTTGATGCACGTCGTCTGCAACGCGCCGTCCATCTGCTCGCCGAACTGGAGCTGACCATGAAGCAGGATTACGGTCAAAACCTTTGGCCGCAGCTTGAAACCTTGTCGCTGCTGCTGTGTCACCGCGATTTTCCCCTAAGCTTTACGGATGTCTAAACTTTACGCGCTGTTTGGCGGCACCTTCGATCCTATCCACTTTGGCCATCTGCGCCCGGTGGAAGCGCTGGCGCAACAGGTAGGGCTGAAAAAGGTCACGCTACTACCCAACAACGTGCCACCGCATCGGCCACAGCCTGAAGCCAGTGCCCGGCAGCGCGTGGAAATGCTGCGCTGCGCGATTGCGACCCGCCCCCTGTTTGATATTGATACGCGCGAGCTGGAGCGGGATACGCCGTCATGGACGGTCGCAACCCTTGAAGCACTCCGTGCGGAACGCGGTGCAGAACAGCCCCTCGGGTTTATCATCGGACAAGATTCTCTGCTAACGTTAGCCAAATGGCATCGCTGGCAGGATCTCCTCTCTCTGTGCCATCTGTTGGTGTGCCAGCGACCGGGCTATGCAACGCAGATGGAAACGCCTGAGATGCAGCAGTGGCTGGATGCGCATCGTGCACAGCACGCAGAACAGTTGCATCAAGCACCGGCAGGCCATATCTGGCTGGCTGATACGCCGCTGTTTGACATCTCCGCCACGGAAATACGCCAGCGTCGTCACCTGGGGCAATCCTGCACCGATCTGCTGCCCGATGCGGTTATCGACTACATCGATCGCGCTGGCTTATATCGCGGTTGATCGTTGCGTGCTATACTGCGCCGCTTCATTTTAGGCTATGTTTTCCGGGCATTCAGCCTTCTCGTAATCACCTGTTTTTAAGGGGAACCTTTTGCAAGGTAAAGCACTCCAAGATTTCGTTATTGATAAGATTGACGATATTAAAGGCCAGGACATCATTGCTGTTGATGTTCAGGGCAAATCGAGCATCACCGATTGCATGATCATCTGCACCGGCACGTCGACGCGTCATGTGGTTTCGATCGCCGATCACGTGGTTCAGGAATCCCGTGCCGCGGGTTTAAAGCCGCTAGGCGTCGATGGTAAAGCTGCCGCTGATTGGGTCGTCGTGGATCTTGGCGAAGTGATCGTACACGTGATGCAGGAAGAGAGCCGCCAGCTGTATGAGCTGGAAAAGCTCTGGAGCTAAGCCTTGAAACTGCAGCTTGTGGCCGTCGGCACCAAAATGCCTGACTGGGTTCAGACCGGTTTCATGGAGTATCTGCGCCGCTTCCCCAAGGATATGCCGTTTGAACTGACCGAAGTGCCTGCGGGTAAACGCGGCAAGAACGCGGACATCAAGCGCATCCTGGAAAAAGAGGGGGAAGCGATGTTAGCGGCCGTCGGCAAAGGCAACCGCATCGTCACGCTGGATATTCCAGGGCAGCCGTGGGAAACCCCACAGCTGGCGCAACAGCTTGAGCGCTGGAAACAAGATGGCCGCGATGTCAGCTTGTTGATTGGCGGCCCGGAAGGACTGGCGCCGGCCTGTAAAGCCGCTGCCGAGCAGAGCTGGTCGCTGTCCACGTTGACGTTGCCTCACCCGCTGGTGCGTGTGCTGGTAGCCGAAAGCCTGTATCGTGCCTGGAGCATCACCACGAATCATCCTTATCACCGTGAATAAACGCCTGACAACCTCCAGACAATAAACGCAGCGGATGAAATTACAGAGCAACGCCTTTCGCGATTACACTGCCGAACAGAAACTTTTTGTCCGCCGGGCTTTGGTGGCTTTTGTTGGCATTTTCCTGCTCTCCAGCGTGCTGGTGGTCAACCTCTATCACTTGCAAATTCTGCGTTTTGACGATTACAGCACCCGTTCCAATGAGAACCGCATCAAGCTGGTGCCCGTTGCGCCCAGCCGCGGCATCATCTTTGATCGCAACGGCGTCCCGCTGGCGCTGAACCGCACCATTTACCAGGCTGAACTGGTACCCGAAAAAGTCGATGACCTGAAGCAGACGCTGCAGGATCTGCGCCCGGTGCTGGATCTGACGGACGACGATCTCGACGCCTTTGAAAAAGAGCGTAAGCGCTCACGTCGTTTCACCTCTATTCCGGTGAAAACCGCGCTCAACGAAGTGCAGGTGGCGCGTTTCGCCGTCAATCAGTACCGCTTCCCCGGTGTGGAAGTGAAAGGTTATCAGCGCCGCTATTATCCCTACGGTCAGACGCTGACGCATGTAGTGGGCTACGTCTCTAAAATTAACGACCGCGACGTTAAACGCCTCGATGATGAAGGTAAATGGCCTAACTATGCGGCAACGCATGATATCGGCAAGTTGGGCATCGAGAACTATTACGAAGATGTGCTGCATGGCAAAACCGGCTACGAAGAGGTTGAAGTGAACAACCGTGGCCGGGTGATCCGCCAGTTGCACGAGCAATCCCCGCAGGCCGGTCGCGATATCTATCTGACCGTCGACCTGAAACTGCAGCAATATATCGAAACCCTGTTGGCCGGCAGCCGTGCCGCCGTGGTGGTCAGCGATCCACGCACCGGTGAAATTCTGGCGCTGGTGTCCACACCGAGCTACGACCCTAACCTGTTTGTTGATGGCATCTCCAGCAAGGATTACAAAGCCCTGCTGAGCGATGAAAACCGTCCACTGTACAATCGCGCGTTACAGGCATCCTACCCACCCGCCTCAACGGTGAAACCTTATGTTGCCGTTTCTGCGCTGAGTGCAGGGGTGATTAATCGCAATACCAGCCTGTTTGACCCCGGCTGGTGGCAGTTACCCGGTTCGGAAAAACGCTATCGCGACTGGAAAAAATGGGGACACGGCCGTCTTAACGTCACCAAGTCGCTGGAAGAATCTGCCGATACCTTCTTCTATCAGGTCGCCTACGACATGGGCATTGATCGCCTGTCAGAGTGGATGACCAAATTTGGCTATGGCCATCGCACCGGTATTGATTTGCCGCAGGAAAGTCCCGGCAACATGCCAACGCGTGAGTGGAAGCTGAAGCGCTTTAAGAAGCCGTGGTATCAGGGTGACACCATTCCGGTGGGTATTGGCCAGGGTTACTGGACCGCAACCCCGGTGCAGATGAACAAAGCCATGATGATTCTGATCAATGACGGCATTATCAAAGTGCCGCATTTACTGCGCGCCACTCGTGAAGGCCAAACCATGGTGCCGTATCGCCAGCCGCCGGATGCGCCAATTGGCGATATCCACTCGGGATACTGGGAAATTGCCAAAGATGGCATGTACGGCGTGGCCAACCGCGCGAACGGGACGGCGCACAAAAGTTTTGCTGATGCACCTTACAAAATCGCTGCGAAATCCGGTACTGCGCAGGTATTCGGTCTGAAAGAGAACGAGACCTATAACGCGCACAAAATTGCTGAACGCTTGCGTGACCATAAGTTAATGACGGCATTCGCGCCTTACGATAAACCGCGCGTTGCCGTGACCATGATTCTGGAGAACGGCGGTGCTGGCCCGGCAGTGGGTACGGTGATGCGTCAGATTCTCGACCACATAATGTTAGGTGACAACAATACCGTGCTGCCTGAAGCCGCACCGACGCCGCCTGGCTACGAAGGTGAATAAAGATGTCCATGAACGATAGTCCGCAGAAAAGATCGATCTGGACGCGTATCCATATCGATCCCCTGTTTATGCTGATCATCCTTGCGCTACTGGCTTACAGCGCCATCGTCATCTGGAGCGCCAGCGGTCAGGATCCCGGCATGATGGAGCGTAAGCTCGGTCAGATTGCCATGGGTATCATTATCATGCTGGTGATGGCGCAGGTGCCGCCGCGCGTGTATGAAAGCTGGGCGCCCTATCTCTACATTGTCTGCGTGATATTACTGGTGGCGGTGGATGCCTTTGGCCATATCAGTAAAGGGGCGCAGCGCTGGCTGGATCTCGGCTTTGTGCGTTTCCAGCCCTCCGAGATAGCCAAAATAGCGGTGCCACTGATGGTGGCACGCTTTATTAACCGCGATGTCTGCCCACCAACGCTGAAAAATACCGGCATTGCGCTGGTGTTGATCTTCATGCCGACGCTGTTAGTGGCGGCACAGCCTGACCTCGGCACCTCGATTCTGATCGCCGCGTCCGGCCTGTTTGTGCTGTTCCTGTCGGGGATGAGCTGGAAGCTGATTGCCGTGGCGGTGCTGCTGGTGGCGGCCTTTATTCCGGTACTGTGGTTCTTCCTGATGCATGACTATCAGCGCGACCGTGTGATGATGCTGCTCGATCCTGAGAGTGACCCGCTCGGTGCCGGTTATCACATTATTCAGTCCAAGATTGCGATTGGATCCGGTGGTTTACGTGGCAAAGGCTGGCTGCATGGCACCCAGTCACAGCTGGAGTTTTTGCCTGAACGTCACACCGACTTTATCTTTGCGGTACTGGCAGAAGAACTCGGCCTGGTCGGCGTATTAGTGCTATTGGTACTGTATCTGCTGCTGATTTTGCGCGGCCTGATTATTGCGGCGCGCGCGCAAACCACCTTTGGTCGCGTGATGGCCGGTGGTTTGATGTTGATTTTATTCGTCTATGTTTTCGTTAACATTGGTATGGTAAGTGGTATCTTACCCGTGGTCGGTGTTCCGCTGCCGCTGGTGAGCTACGGCGGGTCGGCGTTGATTGTATTAATGGCCGGATTTGGCATCGTGATGTCGATCCATACTCATCGAAAAATGTTATCTAAAAGCGTTTAAGAGGCTGCACATGCGTAAGGATTGGCTTGGGGTTGCACTGGCATCATTGGTACTGGCTGCCTGTTCCGCACCGGAACAGCAGAATAATACTGCGCCACCGCAGCCGGCCTATAATGGCCCGGTGGTGGAAATCCCAGGCGTTGAACCGCGCTATGAACCGATCAATCCTTCTACCAGCCAGGATTACAGCGTTAATGGTAAAAATTATCGCGTAATCAAGGATCCTTCGAACTTCAGCGAAGTTGGGTTAGCCACCTGGTACGGTGCAGAAGCACAAGGTAATCGCACAGCGATCGGCGAAGCTTACGATCCAGACGCCTTAACTGCGGCACACCCTACTCTGCCACTGCCAAGCTATGTGCGCGTCACTAACCTCGCCAATGGTCGCCAGATCGTGGTGCGTGTTAATGACCGTGGCCCGTATACCCCCGGCCGCATCATTGACTTGTCTCGCGCGGCAGGCGACCGTTTGAATATCTCGAATAATTCCCGTGTTCGCGTGGATTACATCAAAGTCGCACCGGATGGTTCTGTTTCCGGCCCCGGCACCATTGGCACCACAGTGGCGAAGCAGAGCTACGCCCTGCCCGCGCGCCCGGATCTTAACGGCGGCATGGTGATGATGGGTGGCAGCGCCAATACCACGCCTGCACCTGCGCCACAGGATGTTCGCGCAGTCGATAACAGCACCCTGCAGAGTAACGGTGGACTCGGTGCCCCGGTGCAGAGCAGCGGTTTCCTCGGTGCGCCTCAGCCTTTAGCAAACGGTGTACTGGAAGGCAGTGAACCGGCCGCCACGCCTGTGCAGGCAACATCCGCTGCGCCTGTCGCGGCACCGGTTTCTGCTCCAGCCAGCGCTGCACCTCATAGTACGCATGCCGCTGGTGGTTATGTCGTTCAGGTCGGTGCGGTCAATGATGCGGCGCGCGCCCGTCAACTGGCGACCAGCCTGGGTAAACGTTTTGGCGTGCCTGGAAACGTGGAAGCCAATGGCAACGTTTATCGTATTCAACTCGGTGGTTACAGTAGCCGGGCGGAAGCCGCTGCGTTGCAACAGCGTCTGACCACTGAAGCACAGATGAGCTCATTTATTACAACTGCCCGTCCGTAATGTCACGGGCAGTTACCTTTACTGCTGAAACTGATTTGCAAAGCAAGATGTCGCTCGATCGGGCGTTTGCTATAGTAAGGCACTTTTTTCACTCTTAGCCCACGGATGTTGTAGTCCTTAACATGAATACGCTGAAACCCTCTCGTTTTCTGAAACGCCTGACAGTGGGATCACTGGTCGCCCTTTCTCTCAGCCATGCCGCCTTTGCGGACGATGTTAACCTTAAGACGATGATCCCGGGCGTCCCGGAAATCGATGCTGAAGCTTATGTGCTGATCGATGCCAACTCAGGTAAAGTCCTGGCCGAAAAGAACGCGGATGCTCGCCGCGATCCCGCCAGTCTGACCAAAATGATGACCAGCTATGTGATTGGTCAGGCGGTCAAAGCAGGCAAAATCCATAACGATGATATCGTCACCGTCGGTAAAGACGCATGGGCCACCGGTAATCCGGTGTTCAAAGGCTCGTCACTGATGTTCCTGAAGCCAGGCGATCGCGTACCGGTTTCTCAACTGACGCGCGGTATCGTGTTGCAGTCAGGGAATGATGCCTGTGTAGCGATGGCCGATTACGTTGCCGGCAGCCAGGATGCGTTTGTTAGCCTGATGAATAATTACGTTGGCGCGTTGGGTCTGAAAAACACCCACTTCCAGACCGTGCACGGCCTGGATGCTGAAGGCCAGTACAGCTCGGCGCGTGATATGGCGCTGATCGGCCAGGCATTGATTCGTGATGTGCCGGACGAATACTCGGTCTACCGTGAAAAAGAGTTCACCTTCAACAATATCAAACAGATGAACCGCAATGGTTTACTGTGGGATACCAGCCTGAACGTTGACGGCATCAAAACCGGTCACACTGATGCGGCAGGTTACAACCTGGTGGCATCTGCCACTGAAGGCCAGATGCGTCTGATCTCTGCCGTCATGGGCGGTCACACTTATAAAGGTCGCGAAACCGAAAGTAAAAAGCTGCTGACCTGGGGCTTCCGTTTCTTTGAGACCGTCGCACCTCTGAAAGCAGGCAAAGAGTTCGCCTCTGAGCCGGTTTGGTTTGGTAACAGCGATCGTGTCCAGTTAGGCGTTGAAAAAGATGCCTACCTGACCATTCCACGCGGCCGTATGAAAGACCTGAAAGCCAGCTATGTACTGACCAATACCGAACTGCATGCACCGCTGCAGAAAAACCAGGTGGTGGGCAGCATCAACTTCCAGCTGGATGGCAAAACCATTGAACAGCGTCCGCTGGTGGTCCTGAACGAAGTGCAGGAAGGCGGCTTCTTCAGCCGTATCATTGATTACATCAAACTGATGTTCCATCACTGGTTTGGCTAAGACGCTTGAAAAAGCGTCTGTCTGATACCATATAATTAGAAACCCCCGTTTCAAACGTATAGGGGAGGCTGGAAAGCCTCCCTTATCGATTTTTATGCATCACCTGTTGTAGGGGCGGCCTTCGGGCTTCTCTTCTCAATTTTAAGCACCGGAGCCAACATGAAAACCAAACTGAATGAACTGCTCGAATTCCCTACCCCCTTCACCTATAAAGTAATGGGTCTGGCGCAACCGGAGCTGGTTGATCAAGTGGTTGAAGTGGTGCAGCGCCACGCCCCCGGCGACTATACCCCGGCAGTGAAACCGAGCAGCAAAGGTAACTACCATTCGGTTTCTATCACCATCACCGCAACGCATATCGAACAGGTAGAAACCCTGTACGAAGAACTGGGTAACATTGATATCGTGCGCATGGTCCTGTAATACCCGCGCTGGCAAAGGCGGCTTTGCCAGCGTTATACTCAGCCCTTCACTCTCTACCGGATCTCCGCTTTGTCAGCTAACACGCTTCTTGTTCGTCAACTGGGCCAGCGCGACTGGCAACCTGTCTCCGATGCGATGCATCAGTTTACCGATCAACGTGACAGCAGCACTGCCGATGAAATCTGGCTGGTGGAACATCATCCGGTGTTTACCCAGGGCCAGGCAGGCAAAGCCGAACATCTGCTGATGCCGGGCGATATTCCGGTAGTGCAGAGCGATCGTGGCGGCCAGGTGACGTATCACGGGCCTGGGCAACAGGTGATGTACGTGTTGATTGATATTAAACGTCACAAAATCGGTGTCAGAGAGCTGGTCACCGCGCTGGAAGAAACCGTGATCGCCACCCTGGCGGATTATGGTATCGCTGCGCGCGCACGTGCCGACGCACCCGGCGTTTATATCGGCGATGACAAAGTGTGCTCATTAGGCCTTCGCATTCGCAAAGGGTGCTCCTTCCACGGCCTGGCATTAAATGTGGCGATGGATCTGGCACCTTTCCTGCGCATCAATCCCTGCGGTTATGCCGGCATGCGCATGACGCAGTTAAGTGAAAAGCAGCCGGGCGTCACAACCGCCGACGTACAACCCCGTTTGGTACAACATTTCGCCCGCTTAACGGGTTTCACCCAGCTTGAATGGCAAAATGAGGCCAGGGTCTGACCTTGACTGTCTGTGCTCATTTACAAAATTGTAACTTTAGCGCTCGCATATCGGCTGCTTATGCGCAGACGAAATGATATAATTTTTGCCATATTTTCAAATAAAGTTGAAAGCCTGGTTCTCAGTTTGAGTGAGGAAGCTTTCAAATCGCAATCCCGACCGGAACCTGCAGATTTATGAGTAAACCAATTCAGATGGAACGTGGCGTCAAGTATCGCGATGCCGACAAAATGGCGCTGATTCCGGTGAAAACCGTGATGGTCGAGCGTGAAGAGATTCTGCGTAAGCCGGAGTGGATGAAGATCAAACTGCCTGCGGATTCCAGCCGCATTCAGGGTATCAAAGCCGCCATGCGCAAAAATGGTCTGCACTCGGTGTGTGAAGAGGCCTCCTGCCCTAACCTCGCTGAATGTTTTAACCACGGCACCGCCACCTTTATGATCCTCGGTGCGATTTGTACGCGTCGTTGCCCATTCTGCGACGTCGCCCACGGCCGTCCAAATATGCCTGACGCCAACGAACCGCTGAAACTGGCACAAACTATTGCCGATATGGCGCTGCGTTACGTGGTGATCACCTCGGTTGACCGCGACGATCTTCGCGACGGCGGGGCTCAGCACTTTGCGGATTGCATCACTGCCATTCGCGAAAAAAGCCCTAACATCAAAATTGAAACGCTGGTGCCTGACTTCCGTGGTCGTATGGATCGTGCGCTGGAAATCCTCACCGCCACGCCGCCAGATGTGTTCAACCACAACATGGAAAACGTGCCACGCGTTTACCGTCAGGTACGCCCTGGCGCCAACTACGACTGGTCGCTGAAGCTGCTGGAGCGTTTCAAAGAAGCGCATCCTGATGTGCCAACCAAGTCTGGCCTGATGGTCGGATTGGGTGAAACCAATGCGGAAATCGTGGAAGTGATGCGTGACCTGCGTCGTCATGGTGTCACCATGCTCACACTCGGCCAGTATTTACAGCCAAGCCGCCATCACCTGCCGGTTCAGCGCTATGTGAGCCCGGCAGAGTTTGATGAGATGAAAGAGGAAGCCATGGCGATGGGCTTCACCCACGCGGCCTGTGGCCCATTCGTCCGTTCTTCTTATCATGCGGATATGCAGGCCAAAGGGCTGGAAGTGAAATAATCGGTTCTGCGGGTGTGACGCCCGCAGCCAGGCTTTTTTCACCCGTGCCAAAAAAACAAAAACCAGACTGGAAGCAGTCTGGTTTTTTTATCAACGTCATAAACATTTACACTTATTGACGTTTGAAGTCGGATTACTCTTTGTGGCTCACGCGTTCAGCCGGCGCTTCTTCAGCGGTGCTTTTGGTTGCGGTGGATTCATCGTCTTTCATGGCTTTCTTGAAGCCTTTAATGGCGGAACCCAGATCACCACCCAGTGAACGTAACTTGTTGGTACCAAACAGCAGTACAATAAGTGCACCGATGATCAGCAGTTTGGCAATGCTGAAACCTTCCATACTTTACCTTTCAACCTTAGCGAAAACAGACATAACTATTAACGCGCAGTTTATCAGCTGTCACAACTGGAATCTGTAACAGATTACGATCAACACCCGCGCAACATTAAATAAAGCGGCTCAAAAAGGCCTGCGTACGCGGGTGCTGTGGATTACCGATCACCTGCTCCGGTGTTCCCTGCTCCACCACCACGCCGCCATCCATAAACACCACCCGGTCCGCCGCCTCACGTGCAAAGCCAATCTCATGTGTCACCACGATCATGGTCAGACCACGATCGGCCAGCGTGCGCATCGTCGCCAGCACCTCTCCCACGAGTTCGGGGTCCAGCGCGGAAGTCGGCTCATCAAATAGCATCAACGCCGGTTTGATGGCTAACGCGCGAGCAATCGCCACACGCTGCTGCTGCCCACCGGAAAGATGACGTGGCCAGGCATCCGCTTTGTCACTCAATCCCACCGTCGTCAGCAGTTCGCGCGCATGCTGCAATGCTTCCTGGCGGGGAAACTTATGCACACCAATGGGCGCTTCAATAATGTTCTGCAGCACGGTCATGTGTGGATAGAGGTTGAATTGCTGAAACACCATGCCGATCTTCTGACGCTGGTGAGCAATCCGCCGTGCCGACAGGCGATGCAGAATCCCGCGCTTCAATTCGTAGCCAATCTGCTCTTCACCCACCATGATGGAGCCGGCGTTCATATCTTCCAGATGGTTAATACAGCGCAGGAAGGTCGATTTGCCCGATCCCGATGGCCCGAGAATCACCACCACTTCGCCTGGATACACATCCAGATCGATCCCTTTCAATACCTCGTTATCGCCATAACTCTTCTGGACATTGCGCGCAGAGACCAGCGGCTGAATCTCACTCATACATCCTCCTTCAGCTGATGTGTCGCTGCGACAGCCGTGTCTGTCCGGCGTTTATTCACCACGGTACGTTTGGTGCCGCGTGCGTAGTAGCGTTCAATTGCTGACTGCCCAATATTCAGGATCGATGTGATCAGCAGATACCAAATCACGGCCACCATCAGCATCGGGATAATTTCAAAGGTGCGGTTATACACGGCCTGCACCGAGTAAAGCAGATCGCCCATGGCTATTACGCTCACCAGCGAGGTCGCTTTGATCATACTGATTAGCTGATTGCCGGTGGGAGGAATAATGGATCGCATCGCCTGCGGAATGATAATGCGGCGTAATGCACGGCTGCGGCTCATGCCAAACGCCTGAGTGGTTTCCACCTGTCCCTGATCCACAGACAACAGCCCGGCGCGAATGATCTCGGCCATATACGCCGCTTCATTCAGTGCCAGTCCGGCAAACGCAGCGGTCAGCGGCGTAATCAGATCGTTGGTATTCCAACTGGCGAAGGTAATATCCGTCCAGGGTACGGTAATCGAAATGTTCGGAAACAGCGTCGACAGGTTGTACCAAAAGATCAGCTGTACCAGCAATGGCGTACCCCGGAAAAACCAGATGTAAAGCGACGAGATGCCGCTCAGCAGTTTATTTTCCGAAAGACGCCATACCGCCAGCCCCAGCCCCAGCAGCGTACCGAGGATCATCGAGACCACCGTCAGCCCGAGCGTCACCTGCAGCCCTTTCATCACCGAACCTTCGGTGAACCACTGCAACACCACTTTCCATTCAAAATTGGGATTGGTCGCCACCAGCCAGAGAAAGTTGGCCGCGACCACCAGTACCACAATCCATGAGATCCAGCGTCCATAGGTGGGCGCACTGCGGGCGAAAGCGACATCGCGCTGCTGCACGTTGGCCTTATCCCTGGCTCGCGTATTGTGGGTGACCGGATTCATTTTGCTGTCCCCTGCGCCAGATTACGACCCGGCTGCTGCAAGATATTGCCGTCGAGTTTCCACTTCTTCATGATCGCCGCGTAGGTGCCGTTGGCGAACAACTCTTTATAGGCGTCGAGTACTACGTTGCCCAGTTCGGAACCTTTTGGTACTACCGTGCCCTGGAAAATATCGCCAAAGCCGTTTTTCTGTCCTTTACCTGAAAGCTCCAGCTGGCCATTGGCTTGCTCGATAAAGTAGGTCAGCGGCGCCTGAGAAGAGAAGAATGCATCAGAACGCTTAGAGCGCACCGCCAGAATCGATGAAGGCTGATCGGTAAAGGATTGCACCACCACCGCAGGTTTGCCCGCGGCAACGCAAGCGTCCGACTGCTTACGAATCACCTGCTCAGCTGAACCGGCTGCCATCACAGCAATACGCTTGCCGCAGGTGTCTTCCAGACCGTTAATTTTCGCTGGGTTGCCCTTCTGCACGCCGAACACCACGAACTCCTGCACAAAATCGATGAAGTCGACTTTCTGCTGACGATCGGGATAGTCGCCAATCGGCCCAATCGCCATCTGATAACGGCCCGAGTTAATGCCAGCTAAAACACCCGACAAACCGCTGACCGTGGCATGTTCAATTTTCACACCCAGCAATTGAGCCAAAGCATTCGTCAGGTCGGCTGAGGCGCCGTCCATCGAATGTGGACCGTTCACGATCTCATAAGGAGGAAACGATCCGTTGTTTACCGAAATCATTTTTCCAGCGCTTTTAATCTCTGCTGGCAAGCGGTCATGCAGCGCCTGATCGACTTTCTGCGTTGGGATAGCTTCCGCTGCCTGCACTGCGCTGACTGTCAGCCCCAGCGCCAACGTTATTGCTGTTGTAAGTTTATTCATGAGCCAGTTCCCCAAAATCTATCAAAGTGGTTTCAGTTCAGGACGAGCAAAACGGCGGTTTTCCAGCACCGGCAGTACGCTACGTGCGTAGGCAATACGTTGTGGATCGAGGTCGGCGAACACCAGTGCCGCCGACTCTGGCGCTTTGGCAATCGCGACGCCGAGAGGATCGATGACCAGACTGTTGCCGATGTTACGCGGGCCACATTCGCCCACGGCCACCATGTAACAGGTGTTTTCCAGTGCTCTTGCCGTACACAGCAATTCCCAATGCATCTCTTTCAGCGGGCCTTTGACCCACGCGGCAGGCAATACCAGCACATCCGCACCGTCCAGCACCAGACGGCGCGCCAGCTCAGGGAAACGTACGTCGTAGCAGGTCATCAAGCCCACCTTCATCCCCGCCACTTCCACCAGCGGTGGGATTTCGTTGCCTGGATTCACGCGCTGTGACTCCTGCATCGCAAACGCATCATAAAGATGCAGCTTTTCGTAGGCGGCGATGAGTTCACCGTTGCGAATGGCAATCAGCACGTTGAGCGCTTTGTTACCCTCTGTCGGCACGTGCACGCTCATCATGGTGGTTAAATCGTTGCCCTTACTGACCGCCAGCAACTGTGTGATAAAAGGACCATCCAGCGGCTGCGCGGCTTTCAGTACCAGATCAGGGTCGGCAATATCACGTGCCAGCACGCCTTCAGGCAGGACCAGTAAATCCGCGCCCCCGGCCAGCGCATTGTTCATCAAACCGATGCAGATATCGGTGTTTTCCTGCCATTCGCGGCTGACAGCAAACTGCCCCATTGCAACTTTCATCATCACTCCCCTTGCGCTGCAGCCGGGAAAATCGCTTCCGGCGTCAGTAATGTTTTGGTTAAGCCTTGCTGGAACAGCTCGTTGGCAAAATCGGCGATCATCTTTCTGTTAGCGGAGAATCCGTTTTGATTCCAGTCCGCCGGTAATTCCTGCGCGGTACGTCGCAAATCATCCAGCAGCCACGGTGTGGTGTCGGCGTATTTCTCGCGTTTCTGCATCCACATCTGGTACGAACGATCGATGATTTCGCTTAACGCCTGCGGCAGCCAGGGATGCATTTCCGCCAGTGCCGGTTTCATCGCCAGCAGATGGATACCCGGCACGTAACCGACACGGTTGAAGTAGTCACGTTCTGCGGTCACAAAGTCGTTTTGCAATTGACGCAGGCCAGAATTTTTCAGGAAGAAACCTTCTGGCATAAACGGCGTGAACACCGCATCCAGCTCACCGGCCTTCAGCAGTTCGATCAGTGGGCGCTCACCTGGTGCAGGTTCGATGCGGCCCGGACGGCCGAAGCCTGCGAGGCGATCAACAATCGGATGCTCTTCGGTCAGACGGCCGGCAAACCAGTACGCATCATCGATCTCTACGCCAGCTTCACGCAGCACGGTGCGCGTCCAGGTATTGCCAGAATCCTGCCAGCCGGTCACACCGATTTTCTTGCCTTTCAACTGAGCGGGCGTGGTAATCGGGCTGTCAGCGGTGGTGATGATGCAGCGCTGGCGGAAGCCGCGCATCAGGAAGTGCGGCAGGCCGAGCAGTGCGTTATCCCCTCTGGCGCATGCCTGAGCATAGCGGCTGAATGACACTTCACCCGCGTCGTATTTGTCGCTGGTCGCGAGGTTATCAACCAGCGTGCCCACGCGGTCAATCTCCAGCGTGAAGCCTTCTGGTTTGATGTCGCCGAGTGCCAGCGGGGTGAAATAATCCCAGTCACGCACCGCCAGTCTGATGGTTACCATAATTGTGCTTTCCCCGTTTTCAGCCAGAGCTCTGGCGCTGTTTATTTATTCAGCAAATAGTGCTTGAATTTGAGTCTAAAACGCGAATACTAATCTGAACAATCAATTCTTTGTTACTGAACAAATGATTTTCTTATGACGCAAACGGTAGATGTCGAGTGGCTTAGCCATCAAATAGACGATGCTTCGGTAAAGGGAATAACGCTTACCGCCTCATCCTTAATTCGGGACGGCCAAATTGCTGTTGGCATGCAAATGCCCGCGGTGCGCGAACTGGCAGAGCGGCTGGGCGTCAGTCCGGCAACCGTTTCTGCTGCCTGGGCGCAACTGAAGAAGCAGAAAGTGCTGGCGGGTAAAGGACGCAGTGGCGTGTGGGTGTGTGGCAACAGCGTGCTGCCACGCCCCATCCGCTTTGAGAAGATTGGTAACTACGGCGAGAACATCCGGGCGGCGCTGGCGATGGCGTCACCCGATCCGGCGTTGCTACCCGATCTTAAACGGGCGATCCTCGCGGGGATTGCCTCACCTGAGTTAAACAGCTATCAGCGCGAAGCGATCTCTCCGCAATTGCAAGCGGCCATCAGTCCACGCTGGCCCTATCCGGCGGAAGCCTGGTTAGCCACTGATGGCGGTTTTGATGCCATGAACCTGATTGTGCAGACGCTGTTGTCGCCGGGCGATCGGGTGGTGATTGAAAATCCCACGGCCACCCGTTTGCTGGATATGCTGGAAAATATCGGCGCAGAAATTTTGCCGCTGCCCTGTGATGATCAGGGGCCGATACCCACGGCGCTGGCCGCACATCTGCAAAAATCACCGGCGATGTTTATCTATCAGCCGCGCACGCATTCGGCCACCGGCTACAGCGTGACTCAGCGTCGCAGCGCCGAGTTAGCAAGGGTGCTGGCGAACAGTACCACGATGATTGTCGAGGATGATGGCATTGGCGATCTGTCGTGCTGGCCGGCCTGGAGCCTCGGTTTTCACTTCCCGGAGCGGGTCATTCACGTTCATTCTTTTTCCAAAGCCTATGGTCCCGATCTGCGCCTGGCGGCGTTATCCGCGACGGCAGACATGGTGAAACGCTTACAGTCGTGGCGTAACTTCGGCGTCAGCTGGACCAGCCGTATCTTGCAGGATGCGGTGGCATGGATGCTCACCGATGAGGCCACACAGCAGAGCATTCAACAGGCGAAGACCGTATACGCGCAGCGTCGCCAGCAGTTACTGGCGGCACTGGCAAAACGCGGAGTGGTACTGGAAGAGCGAGATGGGTTGAGCGTACAGATCCCGGTGGAATCAGAGCAGTACGCCATGATCACCCTGGCAGCACGCGGCATCGCTGTACTGCCGGGAGAACGCTGTTGCCTCAACGGCGAGCCCTTTATTCGCGTCAGTGCTTCACTGCTCCCGTTCGATCAGCTTGAAAGCATTGCTGACGCGCTGGTCATCGCCACCGGGCGTGAACTTAAAGCGAGCCCAGATCTTTGATGTGATAACGCGGAGATTCTACATAGCCTTCACGCGAGTAGAACTGGTTGGCTTTAAGGCGGGAAGCGTGACAATGCACTTCCATGCGATCGCAGCCCCGTTCACGCGCTAGCTGTTCGGCATGGCTGAGCAGCTGTTGGCCACTGCCTTTACTGCGCTCGCCTTCCGCAATGCAAAAATAGCTGATGCGGGCGAAATCACCGGGCAGCGCCAGTTGGGGGATAAAGTGCAAAGAGAGAAACCCCAGAACCTGATTACCGTGTTCTGCCACCAATAAAATTTCGTCGGGATGGCTGCATAACTGCGCCAGACGTGTATCAATAAACTTTTCTGTGCCGCTGTAACCCAGTTCGGTTAACAGCGCACTCAGGGCAAAACTGTCTTTTGCCAGTGCCTGACGTATATTCATCCTGCCTCCTCATGAGTCCTTGCATGCAGTTATATAGCGTTGTTGCGTAAAAAGCTGCAAGTAAGGATTGTTATGAGAATGTTACTGCCAGGTTCTGTGAAATACGCCGCAGAATGTGCCCTGTCATCAGACTGTCATCACGGCTTAAGGTTGGCTTAACCTGGCTTTGCGATGCTGAGTGAAATACACCTCTGGGGCGCGCACATGAAAAACCTGATTCCACGTAGCTACAATGAAGTGATGGCGCTTTTCGTCGCCATGGCGGCCGTGTTGGGCTATTCCCTGACCTGGTGGCACATGTAAAAAGGACAAAAAAAACCCGCCATTAGGCGGGTTTTCAAAATTCTAACTGTTAACTTACAGAGCGATAACGTTAGCAGCAGATGGGCCTTTAGCGCCGTCAGTGATTTCGAACTCTACACGCTGACCTTCAGCCAGAGTTTTGAAACCATTGCTCATGATTGCAGAGAAGTGTACGAATACATCTTTGCTGCCATCTTCTGGAGTAATGAAACCGAAGCCTTTCGACTCATTAAACCACTTAACGTTACCTTTGATCTTGGACATCTATATTACCTTTACATGAAAAATGGACACTAAACTGTGTCGGCATCTAGTACAGCAATTGCGGTGACATTTGTCCAGTGAGAATTGATGAAAAAGTGATAAATATTGATTTTTTGCATCCCCTTCACACTTTTTGACGCTTTTCACTCGCTAAAACTGGAATCTCAGCCAGGCAAAATAGACGTTGCCGTTATTATAAGTCCCTGGAATATAAGTCATTTGGAAAGTGGCTGGCCCATATCCTATTGATGCTAATGGCAAAACCAGTGGAACCGGGATATAGCGCCAGTTATCTCTCGCGGTAACGCCCGCGGTGTAGCCTGCACCGATGTGGAAATTCTGATCGTTCAATGGCCGCCAGGTCGCTTCCCAGCCATAGCCAGCGATAGGCTCCCATTTGTTGAACGAGTCTTTGAACACCATGGCATAGAGCCCATGCCAGTTGCCTTTCTCATCCCAACGAGAGACACCGCCACCGGCGCCCCACGGCCGCTCGTTATACTTTTCGATGTGCTCGTCGTCATAGGTCCAGCGGTTGTGCCAGGTGATAGCGGGCAGATAAAAATCATCATGCTGTGGCTGGGACCAGGTTTGCTCCACATTGCTGCTAAAGGTATTCCAGCCCGATTCAATGGCTTGCGATGTCGTGACTGCTGATGCTGAAAACGTCATTGCTAACGTCAAAATACCGCCTAAAAGCGCGGAAAAAATGTGCCGATTCACAGAACTGTCCTATTAAATCATCTCTTAAATTCAACCCACCCCGCTAAGAATGTCATTCGGGAAGTGGGCGATTATTAGCGCTACGACTTAAAAGGGTATTTAAAAAAGCGGCTAAAAACTCCAGGTATTGTCTGGGTTACCAGATTATTTACCGATGATTTAAATTAGGTTGGGGTTTATCTATTGAAAGGGATAGGTCGAGAGGGCAAGGAAAATGCACATTTAATGCACTTAGTGCGTCATTGTCACGCATAGAGATAACTTAGTATTCAGCAAGTTAACGACAATCATTTACATCGGAAATAAATTAATTAAATTTATGAATTGAACTCTGAGGGCGAATAAGATAAATCTCATCTTTCCAGGATGGAGAGGGAGGAACATTGAAATGACGATTCGCTGTCGACGCTGCGGCTGCGCTAAATTTTATTTCACATTGCCGAAAGTGGAAGAGGATAGAAATAACCCACACCATGGTGCGTGTTGCGCGGGTTGTGATAAACCGATTGACTGGCGGGACTTGATTCCGGCAATGCTGACATTGAGCGAATTTGCCGCGTCCCGGGCAGAATAAAGAATTCAGGCACCTCAGGTGCCTGTTCATGCTAAAAAATCAGTTTGAATACACCCGTAATCGTCAGTAATCCCACGATAAAAATGATGGCAATAATCCACAGAATTATTTTCATTGTTCGCTCCTTCAGTGATGAAAAATAACGCGCCTGTTATCCAGTATAGATGATCATTCTGCGTTCGCTGTGCAGTGCGAGCACTGTCACGCATGGTGATGAGCGTTGCCTTCCGTTCAGTTTTATTTCTGCGAGACGGGTCGCATGTCGCGATTTTATCTCTCTCTCCCGCTGCGCACCGCCGGCTCGTGCTGTCTAAACTTACAGCGCCTCTAGCAGGCCTCAATTGTTATCACTGCCTACGTAACAAGGAGATCTTATGAGCACGATTAATACCAGCATGGGGCGTTACAGCCTGAAGGCAAAGGATTACGGCAACCACATCAGTGGCAGCATTGCTATTAATGATGAAGGTGGCACCCAACTCACCATGCAAGAGTTTGAAGAGCATTACCTTGACGATGTCGTCAACAATGTCATTTATCCGGTCACGGGTGGGAACCGTGAAATTACCCGCGCGTTGCGCGATCAGATGGTGAAAGCGGGCTTTGAACAGCCGCATTGAGTTTTTGGGCCACAGATTGTGGCCCTTTGCTTTTGATAACACTCACTTGCGGTAATGATAGCTTTAAGCGCAGGATGCATTATCGAACATGACAAGGAGATTGACCGCGTGAGTGCCCTTTACCGACTTCCCCCTTCCCAGTTACATCAATTTGTTCAGGCCATTTGGTTACATGCCGGCAGCAGCGCCGAAGAGTCACGTTTAGTGGCTGACCATCTGGTGGCCGCCAATCTGGCCGGTCACGATTCACACGGTGTAGGAATGATCCCGAGCTATATGAGCTCACTGAAGCAGGGATTCCTGCAACTGAACCAGCACACCACCATTGAAAAGGATGCCGGTGCGGTGCTCACCCTGCACGGTCATAACGGCTTTGGTCAGGTGGCGGCACATCAGGCGATGCAGTTGGGTATTGAGCGTGCAGCGAAGCTGGGTATCGCTGCAGTCGGCTTACACCATTCCCACCATATTGGTCGTATCGGTCATTGGGCGGAACAGTGCGCAGCGGCAGGATTCGTCTCTTTCCATTTCGTCAACGTGATGGGTGATCCGATGGTTGCGCCCTTTAACGGTAGCGACCGTCGTTTTGGCACCAACCCCTTCTGTGCCATCTTCCCACGCCAAAATGCCAAACCGCTGCTGCTCGATTTCGCTACCAGCGGGATTGCCTACGGCAAAACACGCGTGGCATGGAACAAAGGGCAACAGGTCGCGCCCGGTTATCTGATCGATCATCAGGGGCAACCCACCACCGAACCCGGCGTGATGCATCAGGCACCTTATGGCTCGCTGATGCCCTTCGGTCTGCACAAAGGTTACGCGCTGGCCACGATGTGCGAAATTCTGGGCGGTGCGCTTTCCGGTGGTCGCACCACGCACGATGCCACGCTGGTCAGCAGCCATGACGCCATTTTCAACTGCATGACCACCATCATCGTTAATCCCGAAGCGTTTGATGCCCCGGCGATGCATGAAGAAGCAGAATCGTTCCTCGAATGGGTAAAACGCTCGCCACAAAGCGGCGATGCACCGATTCAGGTGCCAGGTGAATGGGAAGAACAGAATCGTATCGAACGCGATCGCGAGGGGATTCCGCTCGACAGCAACAGTTGGGAACAGATTTGTGCAGCCGCATTACAAGCGGGCATGTCCGATGAAGAGCTGGCGGCCTTCCGCGCGCTGGCGCAGTAGACCCCAGTAATAAGAAAGCTGAGGCACATCGCCTCAGCTAATTTCCTTCAGATCACGTTAGCCAGCAGCAAACAGCCGACCAAACCACACACCGAAATAATGGTTTCCAGCGCGGACCAGGAGCGGATGGTTTCACCGATGGACAGGTTGAAGTATTCCTTGAACAGCCAGAAGCCCGGATCGTTGACGTGAGAGAAGATCACGCTGCCGGAACCCACGGCAATCACCATCAGTTCCGGGCTGGCACCGCTGGTGGCAATCAGTGGTGCAACGATCCCGCCGGCGGTAATCGCCGCCACGGTGGCTGAACCCAATGCGATACGCAACACCGCCGCGATGGACCACGCCATAAAGATCGGCGATACATTGGTCTCGTGCATCATACTCGCGATGTATTTATCGACACCGCTGTCCACCAGCACCTGCTTGAACGCCCCGCCGCCACCAATGATCAACAGCATCATGGCGATGATTTTGATCGAGTCGGTGATGGTGCCCATCACTTCATCCATGCTACGTCCACGGTTCAGACCAAAGGTGAAGATGGCGATCAGTACCGCAATCAGCGTTGCCATAATCGGGTCACCAAAGAACTCCGCATACGGCAACAACAGATGCCCTTTCGGCAACACCATCTCCGCCACGGCACGCAAGGCCATCAGCACTACCGGCACTAACGCCGTCCAGACGCTGACGCCAAAGCCGGGCATTTCCGCTTCGGTAAAGGTTTTCGGGTTCCACAAACCTTCAGGAATCGGTTTGTCGATGCCTTTCAGGAAGCGCGCATACACCGGGCCCGCCAGAATCACGGTCGGAATACCCAGCAGGGTGCCATACAGCAGCGTTTTACCCATATCGGCGTTGAACAGTGTCGCAATCGCCGTTGGACCTGGATGCGGAGGCAGGAAACCGTGCGTCACCGACAATGCCGCAGCCATCGGCACGCCGACGTACAACAGCGGCACACGCGCCGACGCCGCGATGCTGAACACCAGCGGCAGCATCAACACAAAGCCCACTTCATAGAACAGCGCGAAGCCCACCGTGAAGCCGGTTAAGACCAGCGCCCACTGAATGTGTTTTTGACCAAATTTAGCAATCAGCGTGGTGGCAATACGCTGGGCACCGCCGCAGTCAGCCAGCAGTTTTCCCAACATCGCGCCAAAGCCCATGATCAGCGCCAGACTACCAAGTGTGCCGCCCACGCCGGTTTTGATCGATCCAATCACTTTGTTGACGGGCATACCCTGCATCATGCCCACCGCCAGCGCGACCAGGATCAGCGCAATAAATCCGTTCAGCTTGAAGCGAATCATTAACAGCAGCAGTAAGGCTACGCCAATCGCCACATAGAGTAATGGCATAATTTTTCTCCACTTTTGCGCACGACAGCATGTCGGCAGCGGTTTGTTTTGTTGATCCCAAAGGACAGTCGATTCGGTGACATCGCTGAGAGGCACGCGGTCTGTCGCACAATGTTACGGGTATCATGTTAAGGGTAACATTGCGCACAAAGCATCAGCCGTGCGGGGGGAATTTCTGTTTTGCGAAGGTGATCAACTTTTTGCCAGGCAGTTATCAGAATGTTTGCAGCGGGGGCGTCACCGCTTTTGGTTACACTAAGGTCTTTATGCCCTTCAAAAAAAGGATCTGCAGGTGAGTGAGAATCTGATCGAGTTGTACAGTAATCAACAAACCCTGTTTGGACGTGGCAGCATTGACCGTTTATTGCCGCTGCTGGCTGCCCATCCCCAACCGACGTTGCTGTTTTGTGGCCGCTCTTTCCTTAACGGTCCCGCCTGGCAAAGACTGGGTGCGGCACTCAATGACCAGATTTTGGGCTATGAAATTGTCAGCCATGAAGCCTCGCCCGATGAAATTGATGCCTGGGTGAATCGCTGGCGCGGCCATGTGGATCGCGTAGTGGCGATCGGCGGCGGCAGCGTGCTGGATGCCGCTAAAGCTTTCAGCGCCATGATGCAGCATCCGCTGAATACCGCACGCTACCTGGAGAAAGTGGGTGATACGCCGGTTCAGGCGATCACTCTGCCGCTGATCGCCATTCCCACCACAGCGGGAACGGGCAGTGAGGCGACGCAAAACGCCGTGGTGACCGATCAGCAGCATATTCAGGTGAAAGCCTCGTTGCGCCATCCGGTGTTTGTGCCACAGGTGGCAATTCTGGATGCCGATTTGCTCAAGGGCACACCAGATAGCGTACTGGCCACCTGCGCCATTGATGCCTTTACCCATCTGTTTGAGGCGTATCTGTCGCGCAAAGGCAATCTGTTTACCCAACAAACGGCGCTGAATGGGCTGCGGCTGTTCTTTCAGGCATGGCCAAACCTGAATCGTGACGATGCACAAGGTGATGAAGCACGAGAAGCGATGATGATGGCTTCCTGGCTGGGCGGTGTCTGCCTGAGCAGTGCGGGATTGGGCGTGATTCATGGGATTGCCGGTGAACTGGGCGCCATCAAACCTTTCCATCACGGAGAAGTGTGTGGACGTTTGCTGTTCCCATTCCTCGATGTGCTGGCGGAAACCGAACACGCCGAACAGAAGCGTTTGATGACACAGCTGGGGCAAGCATTGTTACCGGACGATCCGGCGCCGCCCGCGCTGGCGCTCAAAGCCTGGTTGCAGGCGCATGCGATTGTGCCGTTCTGGCAGGATGGGCCGACCTTGAGCGCCACCGACGTTGACTGGATTGTCGCGCGCGCCAACAGTAAAAACGGCTGGGTCAGTTACGATGCCCCCACCCTCACCGAGATGATTACTGCGGCCTGGCACGTTGCATAACATCGGTTGATTTAGACGGTGCGGGCGCGCCAAAGCACACCCGCACAACATGACTTTCCCGCCACTTTACAGCGCAATGTTGCGCCGCTTCATCTCGCCGCGCCTGCATACGCCCCGCGCATCGTCAAAGCAAACAATGAATTAAGTGTCAGATGACGCTCAGAGGCTAAACGGCGGTTTGCCCGCCAGCATCTGTTCGATCACCTGCAGCACGCCCTCTTCATTGTTGCTGGGCGCTTCATAGCGTGCGGCATCTTTCACTTTTTGCGGTGCATTCGCCATGGCGAAGCTAAAGCCCGATTGCTGCAACATCTCCAGATCGTTACCGCCATCGCCAAACACCAAAATCTCGCTGCGGTCGATGCCCCAGCGTTTGCCGAGCAGATCGAGCCCATGGCCTTTGTGATTGCCTGGCACAATCAGATCCACTGAGCCGTGGCCGCTGGAGGTCGCTGCGGCCGAACCCTGATGCAAGCGTTCGATATCGGCCATTAACGGTTCAACATAATCATCGGAGAGATTGAGGGCGAACTTGAAGAGTTTGTCATCCGCGACCTCATCGAGGCTGCGAATCGGCTTCAGACGATGGCAGTAGTGGCGCATCTTCACCAGCCAGCTCTCGTCGAGACCTTCGAAGTAGTAAGCACTTTCACGTCCGCAGAGGATATAACGCAGTTCCGGGTAGTGCCCGTTGTGCAGGGTGTCGAGTACCGCATCGATATCGTCACGGCTGAATGCGCCGCAGAACAGCTCTTCATCGCGATCGATGATCCATGCACCGTTTTCGGCGACGAAGGCAATTTCGCTGGAGATATCGGGGAAGAAGGATTTGAGTTGGTAATATTGATTGCCACTGGCGACCACAAATTTGATGCCGCGCCGTTTCATCTCTTCATAACAAGCCTGAAAACGAGCCCGGTTGTACTGCTTTTTATCGTCGAGAAAGGTGCCGTCCTTGTCTACTGCCACCATTTTTACCACGGTCATCATGACTCCTTAGCGCGTTGTAGGGAAAAAAGGGTCGCATAGAGAATAACCTGGTGAGGGCAGAAAGCAGAGAGAAACACGGATGGCCGTAGCCATCCGTGGGGGAGATTAGTTAAATGCGCCGTTCAGCAGCAACGAGGTGATCACGCCAGTGGCGGCAGCAATCAGGACGTAATTGCCGTCAATGTAAGACCAGTACTCACCGCGCGGCGGCTCTGGTAAACGGCGTTCACGCCAGTCATCTACGCGATAGTGCGGGCCACGGAATTCAGGCGGCATTGGGTGACCGCGACGGAAGTCATGGCCGTTCCAGGCGAAGTGATCGCCGTCATGGTGTCCATCTGGGCCACGATGGTCGGCATAACGGTCATGATGATCCGGGCCACGGTCCGGGCCATGGTTGTAGCCATGATCGGGGCCGCGATCGCCGCCATGGTCAGGGCCACGCCCATGATCCTGATGCTGGTCGCCGCCGTGCTGCTGCCAGCGCTGGTCGCCCGGGCCATCAGCCCAGGAGACGGAAGAGAACAGTGTGCTGCATGCAATAAGTGACGCAATAAGACTTAATGTTGTTTTTTTCATGATGTTGCCTCCAATGATAACGGCAGTTACTGCGCCGTCGAGAGACACTATTCACCAATCAAAAGCAAAAGAGGATTTCCAAAACTCTTAAAAACCGCATACTTACATTAAATTACTACAAATTATCGATTTCTTAACGGTTGTGTCTTTTCTGACATTATCTGGTCTTAAAGTCAGCGGATTCATACTACAGCGGAGAGGAAAGAAACCCGATCGCGAGGATCGGGTGGAGAATGCTATTTCCATAAATTGCATAAAGCGGGTAAACCCTAAAATTGAGGGTAAAACTGAAGCACACAACGCCACATCACTAGCATTGCGGATAAACAATACCATTTTAAAATGCAAAATTCTTTTAAAAACCCCTGCTTTTCGGAAAAAACCGTAAAAATAAAATGGCGCAGAAAAATAATCTGCTGTGCGAGGGATCTGATGCACAAATAAGGTCTGTGCTCTGACCAGAATAGCGGTTTGATAAATTTCGCACCGTCGTGGTGATAGAAACGAACCTGCCCCCAACGATAACCACACAACCACCAGGCGATAAAACACTGCTAAATCAATACCATTCCCTTCAACCTGCGTCGGCAAACCCTTTCATTAACCAGACTTCAGCGTTATTCATCAATTTACCCGGCATTAATACGTTAGAATCCTGCAGCACCTCGATTAATTCACAATCGTGATTAATATCGCGCTAAATATAGCGCAGGCTTTACCTCGCTTAATGGATTTTTATTTCAACTTCGATATCAGCGTTAGAATATTACGTTACCGCTGCGATTTATTTCCGAAGGATGGAGTCATGGAAAGAATATTAGTCAGTGCCTGCCTGATGGGATTGACGGTTCGTTATAATGGCAGTGATAAGTTGCTCATCTCCCGCACGCTGGCGCGGTGGCGCGCCGAACATCGTCTGGTGATCCACTGCCCCGAGTTAGCGGCAGGCCTGAACACCCCGCGATTGCCCGCTGAAATTCGTGGCGGCAGCGCTGAACAGGTTCTCAAGGGTGAGGCGAAAATTCTCGAATCAAACGGCGATGATGTCACTCAGCACTATGTGCTGGCCGCATGGCTGGCGTTGCGCGCCGCGCAGGAGGCGCAGTGTCGTTTTGCCCTGCTCACCGATGGCAGCCCAACCTGTGGCAGTCGGCAGATTTATGATGGCCACTTCAGCGGCGAAAAAATTGCAGGCAATGGGGTGGCCGCCTCCCTGCTGCGCCAGCACGGCATCGAAGTCTTCAACGAAGCGCAGCTTGACGAACTCATTCAGCGTGTCACGGAATCCGATAAATGACGCGTGGTCGAAGCCGGATGGCGTGCTAACGCCGCCGCCGGACGCACCGGACGGCGCACCAGCTCACCCTCACAGTTCGGGCAACGATGATTCAGCGTGGTTTCCACGCACTCGACACAAAAGGTACATTCGAACGAGCAGATGCGCGCATCGGGTGAGTCCGGCGGTAAGTCTTTATCACAGCATTCGCAGTTGGGACGCAGTTCCAGCATGGTTCATCTCCAGTCAGATTTTTCACCATCATCACCGCGATTCAATCCTTGCACCAGCCCGCTTGCAGACATCAGCAGGACAAATCGGGACATCCGATGTCCACACGCGTGGCCTAAAAGCATTACATTCCGCTAATCACGTTCTATAGTTCAATCGCCACGTTTACTCACGAGACAATTGAATGCGTATTAAAGGACTTAACTTCGGCTTCTTTGTTGTTATTTTGGCGATAGTCACCTACGCCTTTTTTGATGTGCTGACACCATACTTCTCTGCCATTTTTTGGGCAGCCATTCTGGCGGTGATCTTCCATCCGCTGAAGTCATTGCTGCGCCGCAAAATGGGCGATCGTAACGGGCTCGCTGCCTTTGCCACTCTGGCAATCATCTGCCTGATCGTGTTCACGCCATTAGCGATTATCACCTCGTCGATGGTAGTTGAAGTCAATACTGTGTACACCAAACTGCAGAACAGCTCGTCACAGTTCCCGACGGTGTTTGCCGAATTAATGCAGCACTTACCGAACTGGGCGCAGAGTTATCTCGCGGAACACAACCTCAACAATGCCGGCCAGATTCAGCAGAAACTGTCTGAATTTGCCCTCAAAGGCGGCCAATACATGGCAGGCAGCGTGTTCATGATCGGTAAAGGAACGTTCACCTTTACGGTTGGCTTCGGCGTGATGCTGTATCTGCTGTTCTTCCTGTTGAAGGATGGCCCATGGCTGGTGAATCTGATACTGGAAGCACTGCCGCTCTCTACCTATGTGAAGCATCACCTGATGGTGAAATTTGCCGCCGTCTCACGCGCTACCGTCAAAGGCACGGTGGTGGTCGCGGTGGTTCAGGGCGTGTTGGGCGGTCTTGCCTTCTGGTTCACCGGCATTGACGGCAGCTTGCTGTGGGGTGCGTTGATGGCGTTCCTGTCGCTGATCCCGGCGGTCGGTTCCGCCATCGTTTGGGTGCCTGCGGCGATCTTCTTCTTCGCCACCAGCGCGATATGGAAAGGTCTGTTCCTGGTCGGCTTCTTTGTGGTGATCGTCGGTCTGGTGGACAACATTTTACGTCCGCTGCTGGTCGGAAAAGACACCAAAATGCCTGACTACTTGATCCTGATCTCGACGCTGGGCGGCATGGAAGTTTACGGTATCAATGGCTTTGTCATCGGCCCGTTGATTGCCGCACTGTTTATCGCCTGCTGGAACCTGCTCTCCGGGCGCGACAACCGCGACAATGTCGAGGTAATCGACGAAGAAGTGATTGAAGAGGGGAAATCGCGCGAGTAAGGCCTTTCCCTGTCAGGCGGTTGCTGCACTCGGCAACCGCCCGTTTACCGGAGAACTGCATCGATGTACCAGGGTTGGTTAAAATCTTTCGCGCCGCTGGCGCAGGCACTCATTCTGCTCGCATGTCTGACCCTCGTGCTATTTGGGCTGCGCCTTGGCGCGCCGCTGATCAACCAGGTACTGCTGGCGATGTTTCTTGCCGTGATGCTCGATCCGCTGATTAGCCGCCTGGCGCAACGCGGCATCCCGCGCACGCTCTCCTCTCTGCTGGTGATTGTGATTTTGCTGTTGCTGATCGTCATCACCATTATGTCACTCAGCGCCTCCGCGCCCGACCTGATCAAACTCAGCCGTCAGGCACCCAATCTGGTAGCAGCCAAGCTGCAATACCTGACGCTCTCTCTGAGCCAGATGGGCATTGCCCTCACCGCCGATGAGATGCTGAATTTTGTCGATGCCGGTGCGGTGGTGCGCTTTGTCACCTATCAACTGTCGTTAATCCCCGGCCTGCTGTCGTGGTGGCTGATGGTGTTCCTGATGCTGCTGTTTATGCTGATTGAGCTGCCGCTGCTGAAACGCACCCTGCGCGCCAGTAAACAGCACACTGCGCTGTTTATCGCTTTGGAAGAAGGGATTCAGAGTGTGATTGTTTATGCGCGGGTGAAAACGCTGACCGGCCTGCTGGGCGGCGTGATTGTCTGGGGCATGGCACATCTGCTGGGATTGAAGTTCGCCTTTTTGTGGGGCGTGCTGATGTTTATCTTCAACTACATTCCGGTGCTCGGTTCCTTTCTGGCGGCCATTCCGCCGGTGATCCAAACCTTTATCCTGTTCGATACTCAAACCAGCCTGATGATGGTGGGATTCTTTGTGGTGCTGAACCTGCTGCTCAGTTCGGTGCTGGAACCGCTGATGCTCGGCAAGCGCCTCAATCTCACCCTGACCGTGCAGCTGCTGGCCTTCCTGTTCTGGCAAGCGCTGCTGGGCATGACCGGTGCGATACTGGCGATTCCTCTCACCTTCTTGCTGAAAAAAGTCTGGCTGGCACTGCGCCAGCCAGAGTGAGTTATCGGGCGACGCGCCAGCCGCGCGTCAGATGCTTCTCAATTTCCACCAGCACAAATATCCCGGCGCTGACTGCCAGCGAAATAAACCAATATTTAATCGGCAGCGGCTCGGTGCCAAACAGCGTATTCATCAGCGGCAGATAGATAATCATCGCCTGCAGCGCCACCAGCACCAGCGTTACCAGCCAGATACCGCGATTTTTCAGCAAGCCAGCATCCAGTGAGAAGCCATTGCTGTTGCGGCAGTTGAGCATGTACGCCCACTGAGCAGTCACCAGCATCTGCAGCAGCACCGTACGGATAAACTCCGGCGAGTAACCGCGCGGCTGCAGCCAGGCTTCCAGCACAAAGGCGCTAATCGAGATCAGCAGCCCGACGAAAATCACTCGCCAGATGGCGTAACCATCCATCACATGGCTGCGCACGTTACGTGGCGGCCGACGCATGATATTGCGCTCGGCGGCTTCAAATGCCAGCCCAAATGACAGGGTCGCCGAGGTCGCCATGTTCATCCAGAGAATCTGCACCGGCGTCAGCGGTAATAGATTGCCCATCAGAATGGCGATGATGATCAACAGCCCCTGTGCGAGGTTGGTCGGCATCACAAACAGGATGGTTTTCTTCAGGTTATCGTAAACGCGACGCCCCTCTTTCACCGCCGCCGCGATAGTCGCGAAGTTATCATCCGCCAGAATCATATCCGCCGACTCTTTGGTCACCTCGGTGCCTTTGATGCCCATGGCGATGCCGACATTGGCCTGTTTCAACGCAGGGGCATCATTCACACCATCGCCGGTCATCCCGACGATCTCCCCGCTCTCTGCCAGCGCTTTCACCAGACGCAATTTATGTTCCGGGCTGGTGCGTGCGAAAATGTCGTACTCGCGTGCCGCTTTGCCCAGCTCTGCATCGTCCATGTGCTCCAGCTGATAGCCGGTAACGGCGCTGTCGCTGTTGCCGATTCCCAGCATCTGCCCGATGGCCATCGCCGTTTCTGGGTGATCGCCGGTAATCATCTTGACGCGAATCCCAGCCTGCTGGCAGTCACGTATAGCGGTAATCGCTTCCGGACGTGGCGGATCCATCATGCACGCCAGACCCAGCATCATCATGCCCTCGCGCAGATCGGCGTGATCGATCTGCTGTCGGCTTTCCGGTAGCCAGCGCCAGGCGGCGGCCACGGTGCGCAGCCCTTCGCTGGCATAAGTGGTGATTGCGGCGTTCCAGTAATCGCGATCCAGCGCTTCGGCACCCTGCGCGCCCTGCTGCTGCTGGCACAGCGCGAGCAGCACATCCGGTGCGCCAGTCAGCAGCAGACACGCCTTGCCATCAATCAGGCAACTCACGGCCATGTATTTGTAGGCCGAGTCAAACGGCAGCTTACTCAGCACCTGCACGGATTCCGAGTTGATGCCCGCTTTCGCCGCCAATACTTTGAGCGCGCCCTCGGTGGGGCCACCGACAATCCCCCAATGGCCCTGAGTATCCTGGCGCAGTTGGCTTTCGTTGCAGATATCTACCGTCTGTAAAAAGCCGTTGAGCAGCGCCTCATCACGCTGGCCGCTTTCCAGATGGAACTCCCCTTTCGGCTCATAGCTGTTGCCACTGATGCGCCAGTGACTGTTCGCCAGCACAAGCGCTTTCACCGTCATTTCGTTCATGGTCAGCGTGCCGGTTTTATCGGAGCAGATCACTGACATGGCACCGAGGGTTTCGACCGTTGGCAGCTTGCGAATAATGGCGTGATTGCGCGCCATCGACTGCACGCCAAGTGAGAGAATGATCGATATAATCGCCGGTAAACCCTCTGGCACCGCCGCCACCGCCAGACTGATCACCGCCAGCAGCAGTTCCGCCAGCGGGATGTCGCGCAGCAGATAACCGAACACGAACAGCGCGGCCATCATCAGCAAAATGATGTAGAAAATCGCCTTACCGAGTTTTTCAATCTGCACCAGCAACGGCGTTTTTGCTTCTTCGATGGAGGAGATCATCGCGTTGATGTGCCCCAACTCGGTATCACCGCCAGTGGCGATCACCACACCTGCGGCAGTGCCAGAACTCACCGTAGTACCGGAATAAGCCAGATTCAGCCGATCGCCGAGCGACTTTTCGCCTTCCAGCGCATCGCTTAATTTGGACACCACCGTGGATTCCCCGGTGAGGATGGCTTCTTCTACCCGCAAATTGTGCACGTCGAACAAACGCAGATCGGCAGGTACCTTGTCGCCAGGACGCAGCAACACCACGTCACCGACCACCAGCTCTTCGGTCGGTACCGTCATCTGCCGTCCATCGCGCAATACCATCGCTTCGTTCGACAGCATGTTCTGAATGCTTTTCAATGACTTCTCGGCGTTACTTTCCTGAATAAATCCAATCAGTGCATTGATGACAGCAACGCCGAGAATGACAAAGGTATCCACCCAGTGGCCCATCACCGCGGTAATCAGCGCTGCCGCCAGCAGGATGTAGATCAGCACATCTTTAAAGTGCGCCAGAAAGCGCATCAGCAGTGATTTTTCGGCTTTCTGTGGCAGCACGTTGCGCCCGTTAGCCGTCAGACGCGCCCTCGCCTCTTCGGTCTGCAAGCCACTGGGCGAACTGTTTAAGCGGATAAAAGCGCTGGCACTGTCGAGCTGATATAAGGGTCGATCAGATGAATCCGATCGATCTGGACGGAAAGGAACAACGGTCATATTTCACCCCGTGCGGTTGACAATAAAATGAAAAAAGGAGAGTAAAACAAAAGCCCAGTTTAATATTATTAATCTTTACCGAGATGACCGGGGTCATGTTTTAGTTAATTAGACCGTTAATTAACATCGCTAATAACCATTCAGTGTTGAATTAATCACACTCTGGAAACCAGAGGTGATGATGCTTTATTTATCGATAAAAAATCACAATAAATCCATCGATTTAATCAATTAAAACAGCATGTTGAGCCGGCTAAAGTTGTTTATCTATGCAAGCTTACTTACTGGCATGACTATTAGTTCAGTGACATTTTATGACGTTACTCTTAGGAACACATAAATAACTTTACCTTCAGGTAAAATTAAACCCTATCTAAACAAGGTTACACTTCGTCTTTTCGACGAGAGGTTCTTATTTCTCATTTCGGCCGATAAGACCACTAGCTGCACACCTTAACATTTACCCACAGTGATAACTTTTATACTGCTTTCACGTCAAACTCATCACCTTAACGCCCAGCGACATCACTGAATTTAAACGACTCATTGCATAATTAGAAAGCTGATTAAAAACCATAGTGAATATATAAATAACACGTCAGGTCATGATATTTATTGCATCAGGAAAACCTTACAAAATAATTATTTGCGCCATTTAAACTTTACTCTTAAAATCTGCTAACCAATGAAACCAATCCTTATAAATATTCCATTCACCGCAATAAACAGGACAGCCATATGAAGGAAGTTCTTATCGTTGATGACCATCCGGTGGTTCGGATGGCATTAAGACTGCTGCTTGAAACGGACAACATGAATGTGGTGGGCGAAACGGATGACGGATTTGAAGCATTAGCGCTAACCAAAAAACTGTCGCCGGACTTGATCATCGTGGATATCGACATGCCCTCTTACAACGGTATCGATCTAGTACAGAGGCTGCGCCACAACGGCTTTAACGGCGGCATTCTGGTGCTGACCGGCAAGGACGTTGATCACTACATCAAGCGCAGCGCCACTGCCGGTGCCGATGGTTTTATTAGCAAGCGCAATAACATGACCGAATTGCACGATGCCATTCGCGCGATTAATGCCGGATATGGCTTCTTTCCTTTAAATCGCCGACGTCAGGGTTTACCGGATGATATTCAGGAAGACAAAAATAAAATTGCCGGCCTCTCCAGTAAAGAATTGCAGGTGCTGGTGTATTTATCCAAAGGAATGAAAGTGGTGGAAATGGCACAGCGGATGAAAATCAGTGATAAAACGGTAAGTACTTACAAACGCCGATTAATGGAAAAGCTCGACATTCAAAATATGGTCGGCCTTTACGAGTTTGCCAAACGCAATAATATCGCCTGACAGAGTGATGGTTAAATTACTCCTCCTGATTGGCCTGATGCTCTGCCTGATGAGCCAGCCAGTCAGGGCTGAAGATCCCCGCATCATGCAGTTGGTCAGCCGTGAACAAAATGTCCTGCTGACCTTTGATCTCCCCGACAACGACTGGCGCTGGCTGGGCGAAAAGCGCGAAGTCAGCGTTGCGATTTACGCGCCTGAAAATCCGCCGTTCGATATGGTGATCGATGCCAACACGCTGGAAGGGATCTCCGCAGACTACACCGCTTTAGTTCTGCATTATCTGGGTTTGCACATCAACACGCACTATTACAGCAGTCGCAGTGCGGCGCTTGACGCCCTGCAGCAAGGCAAGGTCGATATGCTGGTGGACAGCGCGGGCAGCCCGGAACCTACTGCGGCAGAGCTATTATTGAGTACTGCGTTTGCCTCTGATTACCCTGCGATGGTGTCACGCGATAACATCATGTCTGAAATGAGTGATGATAATTCGCCGATGCAAATCGCCATGCCGCGAGGCTACCTGAGCGATGCCTGGATCGAGGCGCGCTATCCTGAAGCAAAAATCACTCGCTATCCTTCTGCGCTCAGCGCGCTGGCGTCATTAGCCTTTGGCGAAAACGACTACTTTATTGGCAATCTCAACACCGCCAACTACCTGATTGAACGCAACTACGCCTCAACGCTTTCCGTGATACGCATTTTTGAGCCCACCGATGCCGGACCGCGCTTTGTGTTGCCCATCCGCAATGCGCCACTGTTTC
>NZ_CAJCKS010000018.1:0-48706 GCF_903970985.1 Pantoea sp. ME81
CAGACTACATACCACATATGAAAGACCTTCACCATGCACATCTACCTACGGGTCGCTATGTCGTATCACGCAGCGGATCTGGTCCTGGTGTGATTTCTTCTTCTACGGGTCCCCTTTGACACTAAACCAGGGACTCCCACTTTTTCTCTCCACGACCCTCTCCCGAACTACGACAACCACCAAGGCATTTTCCCGCCTGCCGCGAAGAAATCTCGCGTGCTGCCGACTTTACGCATCGCCCAGAGCGTTATGGCCACTATCATCAGCGCATAGAGCGCCATCACAGCATAATCAAGCACATTCATAGCCGTCTCCACAGGTCAAAGCTGCCCGACGAAAGCATCCGGTTCGAGGGGAAGGATAGATTATTTTTTAATTAGTCCTTATTTAGGATTAATACATCCTGGCACTGTTACCGCGCTTAAAATGTGACGACGCTCCGGCTATTACTTTTTCTTCTGACCAGTGAGTGAGAGGCAATAAAAAGGGCTCATACACAGTATGAACCCTTAGATCAGGTGCAATTCGATCAGGCTTTTTTCAGGCAGGAACTCATAAAGGTCTTGCGCGCATCGCCGCTGAGTTTTTTATCAGCCGCGTCGGTATTACAGGTTTTCATCTTCATTTGCTGCGGCGTCATGCTGCCCATCTTGCTGTCTTTTTTCAGACAGTCGCTCATGAAGGATTTACGCGCATCCCCTTTTAAATCCTGAGAGGAAGCGTGTTGATTACACATGGTCATTTTATTTTGTTGGGCGGTTTTCTCTGCTGCACCCGCATTGCCCGCCAACAGCAGGCCTGCTGCTATCATTGCCAAAAGACACGATTTCATTGCCGGAATCTCCATAGAATTATTGCCTCTTAATCATGGCAGGAAATAAGCAATGCAGAAAAAAATATATTCCCTCGTCCAGAGCTTGCTGCGAGCACGCTAACAGCAAAATCGGTTCTTCAGCGTGGCGTGACGCTTACACGCGGGGATGATTCAGCAGCTTTTCAACGTAGTTACGCAGCAGAGTGGTATCTGGGGTTTCTGCCGCAGGGGCAAGTGGAGGCATCGCGGTGGCGATACCGGCCGCAATCTCGTTGAATTGTTCAGGATCCAGCTTACGCAGCATGGCCGTCAGCACAATTTCTAATGCCTCTACCTGGACCACTAATTCTTTTGACTCTTCTTCTTTCTCAGCCAGTTTTAGCAGAAGTTCCGCGATAAGGTTTTTCATGCGACAGGCTCAATAAGAGATGGAAAACAGACGTTAGCATTGAGGGGGTTAAAACAACAGGGATTTTTGGCGGTTTGCTTAAAATTTAGAATAAGCGCAGCGTTAAAAAAGAAACGGAATTTCAATATGTAACGGCGAAACGTTTCACTTCATTGATCGGGCTTTTTCGAAACGTTTCGCGCGTAATCATGCATTAACGTCTGGCGCTAATTAATGGGGTCCCATAAAGCCACGACCTGGACCGCCACCGCCGCCAGGACCACCCCAACCGCCTCCGCCACCCGGCGGTGGGAAGATACAACCGCTCAACGCGGTCACCAATGCCACAACGGCAGCGAGTTTAATAATACGGACCATAATTACCTCTGGATGGTGAAATCGGGCTGAGTGTATGAGGCGGTAACGGGCACGACAATACAGAATTCTCTGCAACCCGGCGCTATTCATCTCTGCTCACCACGCTTAACAAATTACTGGCACTACGCCCGCAAAAAAACCACAGAGGCATCATCATATTGAAGAAAATTTCAACCATTGCGGGCGGTCGATCACTTTACACGCCGCGCGAAATGACGCAATGTGAGCGCATTACAATCAATGAGATCTTACCATGACCCTGCCCACCCTTTCTCTCAGTGATATCCTGGCGCGTCGCGACTGGGAAAATCCGGTGATCACTAGCCTGAACCGTCTGGATGCCCATCCGCCGTTTTCCAGCTGGCGCGATGAAGTCAGTGCGCGCGACGATGCCCCTTCCCCATCACGCCAGTTACTGAATGGACAGTGGAGTTTCAGCTATTTCTCACAGCCTGAAGCGGTGCCACAAAGCTGGTTGCTGCAGGATTTGCCTGGCGCGCACTCCCTGCCCGTGCCTGCAAACTGGCAGCTGCATGGCTTTGACGCGCCAATCTACACTAACGTGCAATATCCGATTCCTGTGAACCCGCCGTTTGTTCCTAAGGAAAACCCCACCGGATGTTATTCGCTCACATTCAATGTCGATGAGAGTTGGCTGACGCAAGGACAAACGCGCATTGTGTTTGACGGCGTTAACTCGGCCTTTTTCCTGTGGTGTAACGGCCAGTGGATCGGCTATTCACAGGACAGCCGACTGCCAGCCGAGTTTGATCTCAGTCAGGCATTACAGCGTGGCCAGAACCGACTGGCAGTGATGGTGTTGCGCTGGAGCGATGGCAGCTATTTAGAAGATCAGGATATGTGGCGCATGAGCGGGATTTTCCGCGACGTCAGCCTGCTGCATAAGCCATCGACTCAACTGGCCGATGTGCAAATCGAAACGGCGCTGAGCCCGGAATATATCCGAGGCGATCTGCGCGTGAGTGTCAAAATTAACGCCGGTGAACGACCGCTTAATCAGTGCCGTCTGCGTGTGAGCCTGTGGCAGGACGAAACCTGCATCGGCAGCGAAGAACAAGCGCCGGGCAGTGCGGTGATTGACGAACGTGGGCATTACCCAGAGCGCGCGCTGCTGGTGCTGCCGATAAAAAATCCCCTGCTGTGGAGTGCGGAAACGCCCCATCTCTATCGTGCCGTGGTGACGCTATTGGATGACAACGGGCAGGTGATTGAAGCCGAAGCCTACGATGTCGGCTTCCGGCGTGTCAGCATTGAAAACGGTCAGCTGTGCGTCAACGGCAAAGCCCTGCTGATTCGCGGCGTGAACCGTCATGAACATCATCCGGAAAATGGCCAGGTGGTGGATGAAGCCAGCATGCGGCGCGATATTGAATTAATGAAACGCCACAACTTCAACGCCGTTCGCTGTGCGCATTATCCCAACCATCCGCTGTGGTATCGCCTGTGCGATGAATATGGCCTGTATGTCGTCGATGAGGCCAATATTGAAACCCACGGCATGCAGCCAATGAACCGTTTATCGGCCGATCCACGCTGGTTCGCCGCCTATAGCGAGCGCGTCACGCGCATGGTGCAGCGCGATCGTAACCACGCTTGTATCATCATCTGGTCACTCGGCAATGAGTCCGGCCATGGCAGTACCCATGATGCGCTCTATCAATGGGTGAAAAGCAGCGATCCGACCCGTCCGGTGCAATATGAAGGCGGTGGCGCCAATACTGCCGCCACCGATATTGTCTGCCCAATGTATGCGCGCGTTGATCAGGATCAGCCCTTCCCTGCCGTACCGAAGTGGTCATTGAAAAAATGGATTGGCCTGCCGGGTGAAACGCGTCCGCTGATCCTGTGCGAGTATGCGCACGCCATGGGCAATAGCTTCGGTGGCTTCGCCAAATACTGGCAGGCCTTCCGTCAGTTCCCGCGCCTGCAGGGCGGTTTTGTCTGGGATTGGGTCGATCAAAGCCTGACGCGTTATGACGAGCAAGGCCAGCCATGGCAGGCTTACGGCGGCGATTTTGGCGACACGCCTAACGACCGCCAGTTCTGTATGAACGGTCTGGTGTTTGCCGATCGAACGCCGCATCCGGCTTTGTTTGAAGCGCAGCGTGCACAGCAATTCTTCCAGTTCCAGCGCGATGCCAGTAACGCCTGGCGTTTCACGATCTCCAGCGAGTACCTGTTCCGCAGCAGCGATAATGAAGTGCTGCGCTGGTCGATTGAACAGGATGGCGTTTCCGTCGCGCAGGGCGAACTGCCGCTGCATCTTGTCGCGCAGGGCAGCCAGACGATTGATATTCCAGCCGCTGAACACTTACAAGGGAATGCGTGGCTGAATCTCGCGGTACATCAGATCGCTGCCACCGCATGGTCGGAAGCCGATGCCCGCGTGGCCTGGGATCAGTGGCCGCTGCCCGCCGCGTTAATGCCTCGTGTGATTGATGCCACGCCCACCGCGCCAGAGCTGATAGCCAATCACGATTTGGTTGCCGTGCAACTGCCGCAACAGCGTTGGCACTTCTCGCGCCGCAGTGGGGAATTGGTGCAGTGGTTTGTTAACGATGAAGAGACAATGCTGACGTCATTGCAGGAGTGCTTTGTACGCGCGCCGATTGATAACGATATCGGCACCAGTGAAGCCGCCAATGTCGATCCCAATGCCTGGGTGGAGCGCTGGAAACACGCGGGCTATAACCAGCTGGAAGCAGTGCTGCTGGATATGCAGGTCGATAGCCTGAAACACAGCGTGCTGATTGAAACCTGGCATCAGTGGCAGGCCAATGGGCAGGTGATCTTTACCAGCCACAAGCGTTATCAGATCGGTGGCAACGGTGAGTTGAGCGTCAGTGTCGAGGTGCAACAGGCGCCGGGCTTGCCTGCTCCCGCGCGCATCGGGTTGCGTTGTCAGTTGAGGAGCGCGCCGCAGAGTGTGAGCTGGCTCGGCCTGGGCCCTCATGAAAACTATCCGGATCGTCAGCTGGCGGCGCAGTTTTCACACTGGCAGCAGCCGCTGGCTTCGCTGAGTACCGCCTATGTGTTTCCCGGTGAAAATGGATTGCGCTGCGGTACGCGCCAGCTTGATACCGGCAGCTGGCAGGCGAGCGGCGATTTTGCGTTCTCGCTCAGCCGCTACAGCCTCGAACAGCTGCGTGATACCTCGCATCGCCATCTGTTGCGGGAAGAGGAAGGCTGCTGGCTGCACCTTGATGGCTTCCATATGGGCGTGGGCGGTGACGATTCCTGGAGCCCCAGCGTCAGCCCGGAGTTTTTGCTTTCTCAGCAGCAGTGGCACTACGCGCTGACGCTGCGCCAGTAGACTTCTTCGCCGCCTCACCTTGCTGGCTCAGCGGTGGAGTCAGCTCGGTTTTCGGGCGGCGATAGAAGCGGCGCAGAAGCAGGACATTCAACAGCACCACCACGGCGGTAGCGAAGAAGACCCAGCGATAGCCGGTCGCAGCAGACACCGCCGCACCCAATAGCGGGCCGGCCACGTTGCCGAGATACATAAAGGATTGGTTGTAGCCAAAGATGCGTCCGGTGACATTATCGCGCGAGTGGCGTACCAGCAGCGTTTGTACTGCAGGCATCATCGCGCCATCGGCAAAGCCCAGCAGGAAACGCAGCACGCCTAACTGGGTGGCGCTGGTAACGAATGACATCGCCATCAGCAACACCAGAGAAAACAGCATGGTGCCTATCAGAATGCGCTGCGTGCCAATGCGATCGCCCAGCTTACCCAAACGAGGGGCGGAGATCAGCGCCGAAACGCCCGGCAGTGCGGCAATCACACCACTGAGGAAGGCCAGATTCTGCGCATCGGGCGCCAGCTCACGCACGAACAGCGTCAGGATCGGGTTCACCGAGCCGTTACACATCTGGATCACCATGGTGGTGACGAACAAGCACATCATCAGGCGAGGATTGTCGAGGCTGCGGAACACCTCGCGTCCGCTCATTTTGTCCTGCTTGCTCACTGGCGTGTAGCCGGTCTCTTTGATCAGGAACAACGTGACAAGGAAGCTCACCATCAACAGCACTGCCGTGACAATAAACACCATGCGCAGTCCCAGCCAGTCAGCCAGAAGCCCGCCGATCATCGGCCCCAGAATCACGCCGCCAATTTGTCCGGTGGAGACACAGCTCAATGCCCAGCCGCTGCGCTCACGCGGAACCTGAGCGGCCACCAGCGCCATCGCATTAGGAATATAACCGGATGTCAGGCCCATTAGCGCACGCAGCAGCAGCAATTGCCATGCTTCGGTCACAAACGCCTGCAGCAGAATCACCGCGCCCATGCCAAAGGATGCGCGTAACAGCATCAGCTTGCGCCCTTTACGGTCAGCCAGACTGCCCCACAGCGGTGCCACCGCAGCAGATACGATGAAGGTGATACTGAAGGTGAGACCCGACCAGACGCTCAGTGCATTGGTGCCATGGATACCGAGTTCCTCAACGTAGAGCGGCAGGAAGGGAATGATCTGGCTGATGGCTAATCCGGTAAAAAAACAGCCAAACCAGACCGAAATCAGATTGACCTTCCAGGACTCGATGGAGCGTAGCATGGGCGTGAGCATCAGAAAAATGAAATGAGGGTTCAGTCTAACAACCTCATAACATCGCTGGACGGCAAAACATGGCATCAGGTTAAAAACGCAGTTTTTCGCTGCCGTGCGTGATTCTGCTCACAGCAAATAGTGTAAGGGGCACGATTTGTAGTGTCTTTATGTGCTGTAACAATCAACTCAGCAAGATAAGCGCATCGCGATAGAGAGCAAACGTGAAAAAATATGTCTATCCATTACTGACAATATTCGACGCCGCATCTATGTTTAAAAAATCACCGGCTATCGCTGGCGAGGCGCTGCCCGTTCTGGACAGTTCCCATGCTTAACCCATATTTCCCAATGCTGCCAATAAACGGCGGTGGGCATCGTTGTCTCTGCGGAGGTCAGCCATGAGAGCACATCCTAACAGCGCCAGCCGGGCGATTACCGACTACTTCAACAGTCCTGCCTGGCATGCGCCGCACGAGAGCGATCTGCTGGCAGCGATCATGCGCGAATTGATGGATGATGGTCAGCCCGCGACCAGCAAAGCGATCATTGCGCGGGTGATTGCCAAACTGGAGTTTGAGGGGGATGAGCAGCAGCTCCAAAGCTATCGCAATCTGTTGGCGCAGTTGCTGGAAGACAGACAACAAAAGCCGTAAGGTGCCGTCATTAAACCACCGAAGAAATCGCCTTGTGTGCGGCGGATTTAAAGGACATTTACAGCGTTCAGGGACTTCAAGGCGCGCCGTAAGCGGGCGCGCCTCCATATCGTGTTACTTCACTGCGCGCAGGTGATCGGCCTCGCTGACCACCGCTTTTCCGCTTGTACGCTGGTACAGGCACAGCTCACGCCCAATCTGATTTTTCATGTGCTTCTGCGGATAACGCCCTTCCAGCAGTACCGCGTCGTAGCCGACGCTGTCGTCATACTGAATCGGTTTCCCCACCACCTTCACCCCTTTCAGGCCGCTGGCTTTCAGACAGGCTTGCTGCCGGGTTTGGCTGTTTTGCTGCCAGGCGGCTTCGCTCGAGGCGTGCGCCAGTGGACTTAATAGCAGGGTGATTAGCAGAATTTTTTTGGTGTGTCTCATCGTCGCTCCTCATCAATCCAGTACGGATTAATAGATAAAAAAATTCCCGCCGAGGCGGGAAGAAACAAGACGAGCATTGCATATTCGAGAGTGACGAGGAAATCTCCGTAATGCGCAGCTATCCTCGCCCGGCGCCATGACAGCCCGATGACAATGCGATGTCCGTTTGAATTTATCCGCAATAAACCCGCGAAATTTTACCACTCTGATCAGCAGTAAAATTCAGGCGGCGCAGGTTGAAGTCCATGGTGACGGCACCGTTCCACGGAATGGCGCGCACCGGCACCGCAAAGCGTTGGGTATCAAGGCTACTCAGTGGCTGGCCGATATAATTCTGATATTGCGATGCGCCACACTGATCGGTTTCGGGATCGTGGCTGACGGCAGCGGTGCTGTCCGGTTTGCTGGCGGACTGACAGGCGGTTAAGGCAAAAAAGGCCGTGGCCAGTAACGCTTTTCCATAATGGGTCACAAGTTTCTCCTCCTGGATAGTAAACGAACCGTTCCCGAGAGTAACAAAGCAAGCCCTTATTGTGAAAACAATGACAGAGGATTAGTCGAATAATTGTGCTCTAACGCGCGATCTTCCTCTCAACTTCCAGGATTAACCGCACACACGGTCTAAAGTTCACGCGCTGAGTCACTACAATTAACTAAGAATTATCTGAGGTGACGATGATGGAACTTGCCATTTTTATCGGCTTTGCCATCCTGATGACCGTGGTTGCGGTTCGGGTGCGTTAAGCCCTGATGAGACGGGCGGCTAAACTGCCGCCATAACCGAGAAGCCGCACTTATTGAGCGGCTTCTTTTTCATCCTGCAAGCGCACTTTAAACGCCGCAAGTGGCATTGGCTTGCCGAGAAAATAGCCCTGCCCCTCTTCACAAGAAAGCGCCTTCAGCTCATTGAGCTGCGCTTCGGTTTCAATCCCTTCTGCCGTGATGGTGAGTGCAAATGCCCGCGCCAATCCGACAATCCCCGCCACCACTGATTGCGCCTGCCTGGATTCCGGGAACTCTTTCATCCATGATCGATCGATTTTCAAGCCATTGAACGGGAAGGTTTTGAGATAGCCTAAGGCAGCATAGCCAGTACCAAAATCATCCACCGTCAGCCGCACGCCCAGCGCACGTAACCCCTGCATGATTTCCAGCGCACGATCGGGATGCTCGAAGGTCACGTTTTCAGTGATCTCCAGTTCCAGCCGTGTGGCCGGTAAACCGCTCACCGCCAGCGCGTGTGCGACACGATCCACCAGATCGCTGTTACGGAATTCCACCGGAGAGATGTTCACGGATACGTAGCGCTGGTCGCCCCAATCGCTGGCATCATGGCAGGCGCGCATTAGCACCCAGTCACTGATGGCAGCGATCAACCCATTCTCTTCCGCCAGCGGAATAAAGCGGTCAGGGGTAATCCATTGATCCTCAGCCACTTGCCAGCGAATCAGCGCTTCCGCGCCAGCCAGCTGTCCACTTTGCAGCTGGTACCGCGGCTGATAGTGCAGGGAAAACGTGTTGTTGCGCAGCGCCTCTTCAATCGCCTGCACCATATCGCGTTTCGATTGAATATGGTTGGCCATATCGTTGGAGTACCACACCCAGCGATCGCGTCCAGCCGTGCGGGCCTGACCGAGTGCAATGTCCGCCAGTCGCAGCAAGGCTTCCGGCTGGCTGGCATCCTGCGGCGCGCTGACAATCCCCATGCTGGCGGTAAGGCTCAGTTGGTGTGAGCCGGTGATAATTGGCTGATGGACGGCGCGCTGCAGCGCACGGCAACGATACTCCAGACCGGCACGCGAGCTTTCGCGCAGCAGCAGAATAAACTCATCCCCGCCCAGCCGTGCCGCCAGTTCATCGGGACCAATCAGATTTTTCAGCCGCTGAGAAATCTCATTCAGCACCACATCGCCCACCGCGTGGCCCCATGAATCATTGATCGGTTTGAACTGATCCAGATCGAAGCTGATCACAAACAGCGGTGACGCTTGCGTGGCGTGTTCCAGATGCGTGGTCAGAAATTCCTGCAGTTGCATGCGGTTGGCGAGGCCAGTGAGCAGATCGTGGCGTGACAGGAACTGGATGCGTGCTTCCGCATCCACTTCATGGGTGATATCAGATACTGCACCGCGAAAGCCGGTGCGCAAGCCGTTGCGGCGAATGGTCTTCGCCATCAGTTCGCCAATACGGCGCTCACCGTTGGCAGCCATAAACTGGCAGCGCAGCGGCACATGCTGCATTTCATCGCCCTGACGCAGCAGCCAGGCCACCAGCGAATGGCTAGGATGGCTAAGGAGTTGATCCAGCGGGCGTCCAATCCAGCTTTTAATATCGTGTCCGGTGACGGCCGCAAAGCGCGAGGATAGATAGCAAAGACGGCCCTGATCGTCGACTTCCCAAATCCAGTCCGAGGCCGCTTCTGCCAGATCGCGGAAACGCTCTTCACTGTTGGCCAGTTCACGCTGGCTGATGGCCAGCATTTCAAAGCGACGATCGGAAATAACGGCGTTATGCAGCGCATGGCGAATGACACGGCGTGTCACCAGCGCAACTGCCAGCGCCGTAAACAGCAACAGTGGCATCATCAGCCAGATCACGCCAAAACCGGGATTTTTGGCCTGCCAGCGCAATACCAGCGGCTCGCCCTGAATCACCGGTTCGGCCAGCCGCGGTTCATACAACGCATCGTTTAAGCCATTGGCGATGCGCGGCGCAATAACATTGAGTGCCTTGCCAAAGGCCTGCAATTTTTCCGGGGTCATGATGTTGACGAACACCATCACCGAAGCTGGGCCCGGAATAGTGGGAAGATCGGGTACCTTGCCTGGCGTGATCGGCGCGGCTACCACCAATGCCGGCTGTTGATTGATTATCGCATTGCGCGTAATGCCATCGTCAGGCTGGTGACGGGCGGCGGCCAGCAACAGTGCAGTTTGCCCGCCCAGCCAACTCTCCAGCGAAGCCTCTGACAATTTGCCATCTACTACCGCATAGCGCGTTTTGCCGGCACCATCGATGACAAACACGCCGTCATAGTGATACTCCTTATACAGTCCCGGCCCTAAGTTCTCCTCGTCCCACGCCCAGACTTTATTTACCGTCAGGTGCAGATTCTTCCAGCCTTCACCCCAGTTGGCGTAATCACGTACATCGGTGATCATCTTCTCCTGCTGCTGTTGCCAGGCCTGGCGCATCAGGTTGACATCCTGCTGGATGGAGTCAGTGTTTTGTCGATGGGCAATCACCAGCACCATTACGACAGAAAGCAATAGCACGCCAAAGAGTAGCGACGTTAAGGTGCGCAGACTGCGTCGCGTCACCCTTACCGTGTGTGCTTCCATATTAGCCCTGGCAGGCAAGGTCGCGTGCCGGTGATACTCAGAATTCATGCAATGTGCTCGCAAAACAGAGGCAGCAAAAAAGAAGACAGGGTGCGCTTTCGATGCGCCTCTGTCCTGTAATGGTTTTTTTGGTTATCGGCGCAGGCCGCCGCAGATTTAGTCCTCGCGGCGGAATTTTTGAGCAGTGCGATTCTGTGTGGGGCCATCTCGACAGCAATGATCGCCATTGCTACTATGCGTTTTCCTCTGCCCGTTGAGCTAATTATGGACACCCAATCCGACAAAGTGACGCTGACGCTGTTCTATGCCGCGAGCTTTGTGGTGTATTACGTCGTGACCATGCTGATTACGCTGTTTCCCAACTACGGGGCGCTGCGTAATAACGGTTTACTGGTGCCGGTGCTCTGCTTGTTCGAATTCGCGGTAATTTACCCGCTGTATCGTTTTTACTGCCAACGCCGCACTGACATTCCGCTGGGATATCTCCGTCCCGGCCAGGCGTTGCTGTTTGTGGGTGCGCTGGTGGCACTGATGGTGGCGCAAACGCAATTCCTGCAACCGGAAGGCTGGTTGATTGCCCAGAGCCAACAGGGTCGCAGTTCGATGTTGATCCTGCTGCTGACCGCCGTGCTGCTCGCGCCAGTGTTTGAAGAGGTGTTGTTCCGCGGTTTTCTGTTACAGGGGTTTCTGTTATGGGCGCCGAAAAGTCGCTTCGCCTGCATGCTACTCACCTCGCTGCTGTTCGCCGCGATGCACACGCAGTACGTGCACTGGGAGACCATCGTGGCCCTGACGCTGTTTTCACTGTTGCTGTGTTACGCCCGTCTGCGCAGCAATAGCCTCGCGCTGCCCATCTTCCTGCATACGCTGAATAACCTGATCGCGATTCTGCCCGCCTGGTTCTATGCATAAAAAAACAGCGCAAGAGATTGCGCTGTTTTCAGAATAAAAGCATCAGGAAATGGCCGAGTCTTTGTGTTTGTCCGCCTCAAAATGGGCTTTGAACTGCTCGTAAATTGAAATCATGTTTGAAGCATCGCCTTGCATTGGGCTGAGTTTGCCTGCACGCACCAGTTCAATCACCAGTTGCAGCGCGGCTTGTTTTGGGCTGCTGGCCGGATGGGCAATTTCGTTCAACATTGGTCACTCACTCATCATTTTTGTCAGGGCCGCACAGTTTAGCTCAGATTGTCATGCTGTTGTGCGTCCGGCTGGTTATAATCTCACCGTTCGCACCACAAGGCCGCTCAAGGTGATCATTGACTCTCCTGCCGTTTGGCTATACTGGATTAAAAAAAGGAACGAACAGCCACTGCTTCCCGTATCATCAGGAACGTGTTTAAGGAGTCCAATCATGCTGATTGGTTTTGTGTTGTTAGTGAGCGCGTGTGGACATGATGCCTGTGACGCCTTACCGGTGTCAGAACGTATCTACCCGACCAAAGTGGCCTGTGAGCAAATGGCCGACCGCATCCATAAAGTTCGACCGAATGTGGTCCTGCTGTGCGGGGAAGTGCACCGTTAATTCGGTGCCAGTTTTATTTGAGCTGTACAAAAATAAGCCAGACGGCATTGCAAGATCGGCGCATAGCGTCCAAAATATAAGCTGCTTTACACTATTACCGTTGTGAATCCCATGAAGAAGACTCGCCCCCGTCGTCCAAACGGACGCTGGGTTTATTACATTTTGTATGATGGCATTCTCTGGCCCTGCCCGGTGCGCTGGGAGTGGGAGAGCAGCTTTGAAGGCTGGTTGCCATTCTACTACTCGCCGACCTTTGAGTTTGTGGCGGGTGACCCACGCAAGGCCTATCGCATTGCGCGCAGCAGTGTGCGTAACGTTCGCCATCCAGACAGCGAGTACGCCTGAATCAACCGAGTTGCCATGGCAACCAGGAGGCGGTCAGCAGATAGTGCACCCCTTCCAGCACCAGAATCACCATCACTAGCACGCCGAGCTTATGGCGGCAGATCCAGTCTTTCAACCCCATATCATCGCCGCCCAGCGAATCAGCATCAGCGCGCCGCAGATGCACAGCAGCACCACAATCATTTTCCAGTGTTTAGTTGCAGCCAGTTTTTTCCCCACGCATCCTCCAGACGGCAGAAAGCAACGATGCGCCCTGAGGCGCATCGTTATTCTAACGCTGGTAAAGCGTAAGGGCGATTAATTATTCAGCGTATAGTCCAGGCTAATTTCAGCATTCAGGACTTGTGACACCGGGCAGCCCGCTTTGGCTTTCTGAATAATCTCATCAAATTTGGCGCTATCGATACCTGGCAGCGCGATGGTGCTGGTGAGTGCGATTTTGGTAATGGCAAAACCTTCACCTTTCTTGTCCAGGGACACATCCGCCGTGGTGTCGATGCTTTTTGGCGGATGCCCAGCCTGACCCAGCATCAGCGACAACGCCATGGAGAAGCACGCCGCATGTGCAGCTCCGATCAGCTCTTCCGGATTGGTGCCCTTCTCACCCTCAAAGCGGGTATTGAAACCGTAAGGCTGGTTGCTCAGCACGCCACTTTCGGTGCTCACGGTGCCTTTGCCTTTGATGTCGCCTTCCCAATGGGCCGATCCTTTCTTATGAATGGTCATGTCATTCCTCCTGTTAGTCAGACAGGAGATCAGTATAGACAACCCCTCCCATTTTGCTTTTCGCGCCTCAGCTCACGGCACGCGGTCGGGCCGGATGCAATCCCGCTTCGCTCAGCAGCGCATTTGCCTGCACCAGCGAGTCCTGGGTGATCTCAGCAATGCTTTTGGCCCCGGTCAGCGTCATCGCCACTTTCATCTCTTTTTCGATCAAATTCAGCAAATTCTCAACGCCACGCTGACCATGCGTCGCCAGCGCATAGATAAAGGCGCGGCCCAACAGGACAGTGTCTGCACCGAGCGCGATCATGCGCACCACATCCAATCCGTTGCGGATACCGCTGTCGGCCAGAATGGCAATATCGCCTTTCACCGCGTCTGCAATGGCGGGCAGCGCGCGCGCCGATGACAGCACGCCATCCAGCTGGCGTCCGCCATGGTTCGACACCACAATACCGTCCGCGCCGAAGCGCACCGCATCACGCGCATCTTCGGGATCCAGAATGCCTTTGATCACCATTGGGCCATCCCAAAACTCACGAATCCACTCCAGATCTTTCCATGAGATCGACGGATCAAAGTTATTGGCCAGCCAGCCAATGTAATCTTCCAGCCCCGTAGGTTTACCGAGATAGGCTGAGATATTACCGAGATCGTGCGGACGGCCATGCAGACCCACATCCCACGCCCACTGCGGATGCGTTACCGCCTGCCAGTAGCGACGCATCGCCGCGTTTGGCCCGCTCATGCCCGAATGCGCATCGCGATAGCGTGCGCCCGGTGTCGGCATGTCCACGGTAAAGACCAGCGTCGAGCAGCCCGCCGCTTTCGCGCGTTCCAGTGCGTTACGCATGAAGCCACGATCGCGCAGCACATACAGCTGGAACCACATCGGACGATTAATGGCTGGCGCTACCTCTTCAATCGGACACAGCGATACCGTGGAGAGCGTGAACGGAATACCTTTCAGTGCCGCTGCACGCGCGGCCTGCACTTCCCCGCGTCGCGCGTACATGCCGCACAAACCCACGGGCGCTAACGCGACAGGCATCGACAGCGTTTCGTTGAACAGTTTGGTTTCCAGACTGAGATCGGACATGTTCTTCAGCACCCGCTGACGCAGCGCCACGTCCGACAGATCGGACACATTGCGCTTCAGGGTGTGTTCGGCATACGCGCCGCCGTCAAGATAGTGGAACAGGAACGGGGGCAGGATGCGTTGCGCCGCGGCGCGATAGTCACTGGCTGCAGAGATGATCATCAGTTTTTTTCCTTACGATTATCCAGGGATTCGCCTGGCAAGCGGGTAATGCGCGCCTGTCGGGCTTCATCTTCATGGAGCGATTTCAAGGTGGTATGTACAAAGCCGAGGTGATCCATCGCCGCCTGGCGTGCCGCCTCGGCATCACCAGCCATCACCGCATCGAACATCGCCTGGTGCTGTTCATTCAGGCGATTAAAAATCACCGGCTGGGTGTACATGCGCTGGCGGCTGTGCAGTACCGAAGACTGCAGCAAATCGAAGAAACCACGCATGGTTTGCAGTAGCACCACATTGTGCGAGGCCTCAGCGATGGCGAGATGGAAGCGCAGGTCGGCCTGCGCCGCGATATCGGGATCATCGCAGTCGTGCATCTTGAGCAGAGCATCAAAAGCGAGGCGCAGCTTCTCTTTATCCGCTTCAGTGGCACGCAAGGCGGCGTGCCAGGCGGTGCTGGCTTCGATGGCGTGGCGCGCTTCCAGAATATCCCAGCGATAATCGGGATCGTCCGCCAGCAGTTGGCGAATCGGTTCGACAATCCGCTGTTCCGACCAGGGCTCCTGCGGCTCACACAGCCAGGTACCGCCGCCGCGTTTACTGATTAACACGCCGCTACTGATCAGCTGCTGAATCGCCTCACGCAATGATGAGCGTGACACACCGAACTCAGCGGCCAGCTGGCGCTCGGCCGGTAAGCGCATACCCGGCTCCAGCTGGTGTTCCTCAATCCAGGCGAGCAATCGCGCCCGTAGCGTTTCCGCTAATCGCGGCGTGTTTTCTGTCATGGAATCATCCAGGTTAAGACATAAGCTTGCAGCGTTGTGATCACCCCCACCATGCAGGTGAAGATCAGACTGTGTTTAACGGTAAAGCGGAACAGATCCGACTCTTTACCCACCAGCCCCACGGCGGCGCAGGCGATGGCGATCGACTGAGGTGAAATCATCTTACCCGTCACGCCACCCGTGGTGTTGGCGGCCACCAGCAGCACATCCGACACACCAATCTGCTGCGCGGTGGTGGCCTGCAACGCCGCGAACAACGCATTTGAAGAGGTATCAGATCCTGTCAGAAACACACCAAGCCAGCCAAGGAACGGCGAGAAGAAAGTAAAGGCATTGCCGGTGTGCGCCAGCGCTAAGGCCAGTGTGGCAGACAATCCGGAGTAGTTGGAGATAAAGGCGAAGGCCAGCACCATACCGATGGAGTAGATGGGCAGTGCCAGTTCTTTCAGCGTCTCACCGAAGGTCTGTATCGCCGCAGCGGGCTTCATACGCAGCCAGATCACGGACAGCACCGCCGCCACGATAATCGCTGTACCGGTGGCTGACAGCACATCAAACTTAAAGATGGCCGCATAAGGCGTTGCCGCACTCACCACCGGCGGCATACGTGCCACCAGCTCATGCAGCAGCGGTACCGGAACGCTGAACACCCAGTCATACATCACGCCACCTTTAGCAAACAGCGCCTTGAACGGCGGAATGCTCCACAGGGTGACGGTAGCCGTGAGGAACAGGAATGGCATCCACGCGCGCACAATCTGGCCCAGCGTATAGCGCTGAGAGGTTTGCGTCGGGTCAACGGCGGTTTTCTCATCGAAACGGAAAATACGTACTGGCTTCCAGCGGCGCAGGAACAGCGTGAGGCAGATAAGAGAGGCCAGTGACGAGATGATGTCCGGCAATTCCGGGCCAAGGAAGTTGGAGCTGAGGAACTGCGCAATGGCGAACGATCCGCCCGCGACGATCACTGCTGGCCATGTTTCCTTGATACCGCGCCAGCCATCCATAATCGCCATGATCCAGAACAGCACAATGAGGGTCAGGAACGGCAATTGACGCCCGGCCATCTGGCCAATCTGGAAGCTGTCGAGTCCGGTGACTTGACCGGCGACAATAATCGGAATCCCCATCGCACCAAAGGCTACTGGCGCGGTGTTGACGATCAAGCATAAGCCAGCCGCGTACAGCGGATTAAAGCCCAATCCCACCAGCAGGGCTGCGGTGATTGCCACCGGTGCGCCAAAACCCGCCGCCCCTTCGAGAAACGCGCCGAAGGAGAATCCGACGATCAGCATCTGCAAGCGCTGATCGGGTGTGATGGAGAGGATCGAAGCACGGATGATGTCGAATTGTCCGGTTTTCACCGAGATTTTATACACAAATACTGCCGCGACGATGATCCAGGCGATTGGCCACAGGCCGTAGAGGAAGCCATAGACCACGGAAGCCAGCGCCTGGCCCAACGGCATGCCATACAGGAACAGCGCCACCAGCAGTGCAATCACCACCGTGGCGGTGCCCGCCTGATAGCCTTTCAGCTTGAGCTTCAGCAGGGCGAAGAAGAAGAACACAATCGGGATCACCGCCACCAGGCTGGAGAGCCACAGATTGTTGAGAGGATCGTAGTTTTGTTGCCACACCGGCATGCCGTTATCTCCAGAGGTTACCAGATGAGTGCAGCGCAACGGCAATGCAGGTTTGCGCCGCAGGTCTTGCCCTTCTGCTCACTGAAATTGGTAGGACCAAATTGCAGTGTGGGGCTTTCTGGCTCCAGATAGTTAATGCATTGTTAACCTAAAGCAACGAGGTTGGGGTTATTTTTCGTGTTCTGTGACGATGCGGCAACATTTAAATCGTTTTGGTAGGACCAATCATCATTCTGTCTGACCAAAGGCCCGACGATAACTGTGGGGATGAAAGCGAAGATTCAGCACGATCAATCCCACCGTTACGGCGCCCTGCATCATCCACACGCTGGTAAAACTGTGCGTCAGCACCTGCAACTGACCGGCAATAAACGGCATACACCCGGCGATGATGAAACCTGCGCCCTGCATAAACGCCACCAGGCGTGCACCCGCCTGCGGATGTGGCAGGTGATCGAGCGCCAGCACCATCGCCAGCGGGAACGCCGCCCCTAAACCAAATCCGGCAATCGCCGCCCACAACCATGGCGCCAGCAGGGGAGCAAACAGGAAACCGCACATACCGACCAGCTGGCAAACCAGACTGATGATCAGCTGTGGACGACGATCCGCCTTGCGCGCCAGCAAGGGCATCAATAATGCGCCAGCCACCTGGCAAAGGATCATCACCCCCAGTAACGAGCCGCCCGCCTGTGCTGACCAGCCAAGGTGGTGATAAGCATCCGGAAGCCAGGCGACGCACGTGGCATAACCGCCATTGACCAGGCCAAAACTGAGTGCCAGCGACCAGGCGCGCGGTTTTCGCCATAGCGAGGGCATAGATACCGACTCTGCGCTTTGCGCCACCGGCACACGCACGATCCACCACAGCACAATCGCCAGCAATACGGGCAGTGCCCAACCGGTGAGCGCCAGTGACCAGCCGAAATGCGCACTGAGCCACGGCGAGAGTGCTGCCCCCAATCCTCCGCCGCCCATCAACGCGCCCGCCCACAACCCGGTAACGGGGGCGCTGCGCTGGGCAAAGCGCTGGCGGATCAACCCTGGCATCGCCATCTGCACCACGCCAACCCCCAGCCCGGCAAAAAGCGCGCTGACCACCAGCCATTGTCCGTCCTGAATCACACCGCGTGCGGCCAGCGCCAGCAGCAGCAGGACCAGCCCGGCGATCAACAAACGTTGCAGCGGAACACGTTGCATCAGGGAGGCACTGAGTAGCGCCACCGCGCCCATCATCACCATCGGTACGGCGGGTAACAACGAAGCGGCAATGGAAGAGAGGCTCATGGCCTGGCGCAGTTCGCCCAGCAATGGGCTAACAGAAGTCAGTAACGGACGCATATTGAGCCCGGCCAGCACCAAAGCGGCGAGCGTCAATCCGTTGGAATGTCGGTTCATACACAATCCTGCAGTAGAAAGGTTGTCAGGGTCGCAGCAATGGTTACTATTTGGAAATGAAATAACACCATAGTGATCAGTGGAAAAATGAATCGTCAGCCGATGTTTACGCCGCAGCAGTTACTCAGTTTTGTTGCGGTATGCGAAACCGCCAGCTTTACGCGCGCCGCCGACCGCGTGCATCTATCGCAATCCACCGTCAGCCAGCAGGTGCGCCGCCTTGAAGAGATGATTGGTAAAGCGCTGCTGGAACGCACCTCGCATCAGGTGGTATTGACCGAAGAGGGAGAGAAATTACTGGGCTATGCCCGCCGGATCATTGCGCTTAACGGCGAAGCGCACGATGTACTGAGCGACAAGTGGCGCGATGGCGTCCTGCGTCTTGGCGTGCCAGAGGATTTTGCTGCCCCCACCGCAGCACTGCTCGCACAGTTTAGTCGCGAACATCCGCAGCTGCGCCTCGACGTGATGAGCGGCATGTATGTCGACTTGCATCGTGCGTGGCAGCGAGAAGAGCTGGATATCATGCTGATCAAGCAACCCGGCGGTGAACGCCCATTGGCAGCGCGACCGGAGCCCCTGCTGTGGCTGGACAGCGCCGAACACCCCTGCTTTGAGCAGACGCCAGTGCCGCTGGTGGTATTTCCCCAGCAGGGACTGTATCGCGAGGAGATGTGTCAGACGCTGGATGCGCTGGGCCGCAGCTGGCGCATCAGCTACAGCAGCGCCAGTCTGGTGGCACTCGCCAGTGCCAGCGCGGCCGGATTAGGTTTAACGCTGCTGCCTGCCAGTTGTCGCCTGCCCGGCCATCGTGTGCTGGACGAAGCCGCAGGCTTACCGCCGATCAGCCACTTTGAGCTGGCGCTGTTTTGCCGCTCTCCACAGGATGATTTGCAACAGGCGCTGGCCGTGGCGTTAGTGGAATTTTGCCAGTTAAAGTGGCAGTGATTTTCCCACTGCTCAGCAGTGGGAAATATCGCAGCGCCGCGCCCCGGGTTTTGCCAGATTAACGTTTTCCTTGTTGACTGGAGCCTCTGATGCACCTCACTTCACCCAGCCGTCGCGATTTCATTAGCCAGGGCGTCCGCCTCACCGCAGCCGGAAGCCTACTGGCTGCCGGCATGAGCGCCGCCGCTCCCTCGCACTCTTCTGCCGCAGCGCCAATCTCTACGCCGCCGCCGCGCGTGGATCATTACCAATTGCTCAACGTACGCCTCGAGGAAGGCTTTGAGCGTGAGGGCAACGACATCATCGCGACGCGTACTGCGCTTTACGATATCACCGTCAAAGATGGCAAATTTGCCGCCATCGAAGCCGCTGGTAAAGCGCGCAACGCCGACATTCCGCAATGGGATGCCGAAGGCTCGCTGCTGTTGCCGCGCACCCGCGACATGCACATCCACCTGGACAAAACATTTTACAGCGGCCCCTGGCAAGCGCCACGCCCGCGTCAGGGCAAAACCATCATGGATATGATCGCCCGTGAGCAGGTATTAATCCCGCAGTTGCTCCCAACCTCGCAGGCGCGTGCCGAAGCTTTGATCGGTTTGCTGCACAGCAAAGGCACCACCGAAGCTCGCAGCCACTGCAACATTGATCCGGTGAGTGGCCTAAAAAGCCTGGAGCATCTGAAGCGGGCGCTGGCGAACCACCCCGAATTTCCCTGTGAAATTGTCGCCTTCCCACAGCACGGTTTACTGCATTCCAAAGTAGATGGCCTGATGCGCGAAGCGATGCAGATGGGCGTGCAGTACGTTGGCGGATTGGATCCCACCAATGTGGATGGCGCGATGCAGGCCTCGCTGGATGCTATGTTCCAGATTGCGTTCGATTTTGATCGTGGCGTCGATATCCATCTGCACGAAACCGCACCTTCTGGCGTGGCGGCCATTCAGTATATGGTGGACACCATCGCGAAGAACCCGCCGCTCAAAGGCAGAGTGACGCTGAGCCATGGCTTTGCGCTGGCCACGCTGGAAGGCAAAACGCTCGATAAGATGATTGCAGGCATGGCTGAACAACAGATGAGCGTGGCGTCCACCATCCCCATCGGCAAACTCACCATGCCGTTACCGCAATTGCAGGCCGCGGGCATCACGGTCATGACCGGCACCGACAGCGTGATCGATCACTGGTCACCGTTTGGCACCGGCAGCATGCTGGAGAAAGCCAACCTGTATGCACAACTCTATCGCGGTTCGGATGAGTTTGGTTTGAGCCGGGCACTGCACATTGCCACCGGCGGCATCTTGCCGCTATCGAACCAGGGCGAGCGCCAGTGGCCAAAAGTCCAGGATGACGCCAGCATGATGCTGGTTGAGGCGAGCTGCTCCGCTGAGGCTGTCGCCCGCATCTCGCCGGTACGAGCCACCTTCCACAGCGGTATGCCGGTGTTCAGCGTCTGAGATCAAAAAAGCCTCCTTACGGAGGCTTGATGAACGGTAAATGCAGGGGCGGCATGCGCCCACTGCAGATTGCTGGATTTACGATAACATCTGAATCGCCAGCGCATACAAACGCTGGTTTTCATCGTCGCTAGCTGGCTCTTCTTCCGCGTAACAGGCAATCATGGAACTGACTTTATCCGAAGATAAGGTCTCTCCGTGCAGATGCAGGGTTAACACGGCGCGGCCGACGATTTTCAGAATGTCTTCGTTTTGTCCCTGGACGTAAAGACTCAAAGTGGACCTCTGAATATATTATTGTTTGCCAAATGGCGCGCCAAATATAAAGCAAAACGGCAGGTTATTTTAATCGGAATTTTACCCATCTTAAGTGACACATAAGCGTAACATAGACAAAAACAGGTCAAAAAGACGCTATATAGTCCCTTTATCAACGCTAATTGCACCTTTTCATTCAGGAAAGACGTTTCACATCTTTTGAAGCAACCGGTCACGAAGAATAAAATGATTAGAATTTTACACCTATTAAAGGCGAATATTTAACCAAACGATCATAGCGCTAATTGATTTCAATATGTTATCAATTGCGCGATTTGCATTGCCGATAGCAGCCCTTTCTGCGAGACTGACCGCCGCAATCCTGACCGCTATTTGAGACATTCCCGTGACCGCTTTTTCTACCCTGACGCAACTCCCTGCCAGCCAACTCGACAACCTGCGCGAGATGGGCTTCGACGCCATGACACCTATTCAGGCGGCTTCATTGCCCGCCATTCTTGAAGGGCGCGATGTGCGTGCGCAGGCGAAAACCGGCAGCGGTAAAACGGCAGCCTTTGGTATCGGCTTGCTGCAGCGCATTGACAACACCCGCACCCAAACTCAGGCGTTGATTCTGTGTCCAACGCGTGAACTGGCCGATCAGGTGAGTAATGTGCTGCGTCAGCTGGCACGTTTTACCCGCAACATCAAAATATTGACGCTGTGCGGCGGTCAACCGATGAGTGCGCAGCGCGATTCGCTGGTGCACGCACCGCATATTGTGGTCGGCACGCCGGGCCGCATCCTTGATCACCTGAAGCGCGACAACCTCGATCTCACCGCACTGCAAACGCTGGTGTTAGATGAAGCCGATCGCATGCTGGAGATGGGCTTCCGCGACGATATGGAAGCGATCATTGGTTTCACGCCGGATGCACGCCAGACGCTGCTGTTCTCTGCCACCTGGCCGGATACCATCGCCAGCCTCAGCCAGCGTTTCCAGCGCGATGCATTGGCCGTGGCCACGGAAGACAAAGCGGAACTGCCTGCTATTGATCAGCAATTTATCGAAGCCAGCGTCAGTGAGCGTGGCAATCTGCTCAGTGCCCTGCTCAGCCAGCAGCAGCCCGCTTCTTGCGTGGTGTTCTGTAATACCAAACGTGAGTGTGATGACGTTGCAGCCGCATTGAACGATCGTCAAATCAGTGCACTGGCACTGCATGGCGATCTGGAGCAGCGCGATCGTGAACGAGTGCTGATCCGTTTCGCCAACGGCAGCATCCGCGTGCTGATTGCCACCGACGTGGCTGCACGCGGGCTGGATATCAAATCGCTGGCGTTGGTGGTGAACTTCCAGCTGGCATGGGATCCTGAAGTGCATATCCATCGCATCGGTCGTACCGGTCGTGCAGGCGAAAAAGGACTGGCGGTCAGCTTCGTCGCGCCCGATGAAATGGTGCGGGCTAATGCGCTGGAAGAGTATCTGAGCCAGAAACTCAACTGGGTTTCCTCCGCTACCCTGAAAGGGAAAGCGGCGCAAGCTCTGCCTGCCACCAAAATGACGCTGTGCATTGATGGTGGTCGTAAAGCCAAAATCCGCCCTGGCGATATCCTCGGCGCGCTCACCGGTGAAGCCGGATTCAGCGCTGATCAAATCGGTAAGATCGACCTGACACAAACCCACGCTTATGTGGCGATCGATGCCGCACAAGCGAAGAAAGCGCTGATCAAACTGAAAGAAGGCAAGATCAAAGGCAAAAGCGTCCGCGCCATCCTGCTGAAGTAATCCCCTTTGCGCGAGGGTATTCACTCTCGCGCTAAATTTTCTGCCCCGCCCCTTCATTTTTTTTCCGCGCTGCCGATAAGTTAATCATTGCCCCTTTACCCAGCCCAGATTCCGCTTGAGGCCATGATGGATAATTTTCAGAAAGAGATCGATGAACGCGCTAACCTTGCGCTTTCCAATAAATTCGAACTGCTGCTGTTCCGCCTGGGTTCCGATCAGCTGAAAGGCAAATCTGAGCTATACGGCATCAACGTGTTTAAACTGCGCGAAATCGTACCGATGCCCACCATTACCCGAGCAGCGGGTATGCAGTCACCGCTGCTCGGTATGGCCAGTATTCGCGGTCAGTTTATCCCGGTCATCGACCTGCCCGCAGTGACCGGTTGTAAACCGGAAACCGGCCTCAATCTGCTGCTGGTGACCGAATATGCGCGCAGCACCCAGGCCTTCGCGGTGGAGTCGGTGGAGAATATCGTCCGTCTCGACTGGAACCAGGTGCACACTGCCGAAGCCGGCATTGGCAGCCGCAATATCACCAGTATCGCCTGCCTCGATACCGACGGTCAGAGCAACAATCTGGCAATGGTGCTGGACGTTGAGCAGATTCTGTATGACATCATCCCTTCGGTGCGTGGCGTTGAGCCAAGTGCTGAGACGGCGAAAGATTTCAATCTCAAGCCTGGCCAGGTGGCGATTGTCGCGGAAGACTCCAAAGTGGCGCGTCAGTTGCTGGAACAGGGTCTGAAAAGCATGGGCATTCCGGCCATCATGCATAACACCGGTCTGGAAGCCTGGATCAAAATTAACGAGATGCAGAAAGAAGCCGCAGCGGCAGGCGAGTCGATACACGACAAAATCGCGCTGGTGTTAACCGATCTGGAAATGCCAGAGATGGATGGCTTTACCCTGACGCGTAATATCAAACGTGATGATGCATTGCGTCAGATTCCGGTGGTGATCCACTCCTCGCTCTCCGGCAGTGCCAACGAAGACCACGTGCGTAAAGTCGGCGCCGATGGCTATGTGGCGAAATTTGAGATTAATGAACTGTCGAGCGTGATCCATCGCGTGCTGGAAAAGAAACGTTAATCCTTTCTAATCTCACCTACCTCCCTATAAGGCGCGTTATTCGCGCCTTTTTTACGTCCTGCCCTCCCTGATAAAACCGATCCACTCATTAATCATGTTAACGGTTTTGTGACGCACCTCTAAAAAATTAAAGTTAAAACATTAACAACCGATAACTGATAGCGCTTGAACCGGTGCTGCCATACCAGATTAATTACGCCCGGTAAGTATCTTTATCTTATAAAACATCAGCCTGATGCGGGCCAGCCGCCTGCTTTTCCGTCTTGAAAACAACACTATTTAGCATTACGGGGAGAACCAATGTTGAGCTTAAAGAATATGAAAGTGGGCGTCCGTTTAGGGATAGCCTTCGCACTTGTTGTGGCCCTTCTGGGCGTAGTCGGTGTGACGTCGATTATGAAAATCAACAACATTAAAAACGGCATCACCTCTATTGTGGAAGACCGCTATGTCAAAGTCCGTTTGGGTTTTGACGTGCGCGATGGTGTGAACGATCAGATCAAATACTTACGCGGCATGGTGATTGATACGCTGCGCCCGGAATATAACGTGCAACGCTATAAGCAGCTGGATGAGGCAACCGAGCGCACCAACAGCGCCATGAAAAAGATCGAAGCCATTCAGGTTACCGAAATCGGTAAAAAGAAAATCGCCGGTCTGCTGGCCGCCAGCCAGCTGTTTGAGCAGCAAAAGAATGAAGTGCTGGATCTGGTACGTGCAGGCAAGCTTGAAGAAGCCAGCACTTATGTGCTCAAGAAAATCACCAGTACCCAGAACGCCTACCTTGATAGCGCGGTGGCTTTTGCCAACTCACAGTCGGATCAACTGCGCAAAGAAGGCACTGGCATTATTGATGACGGCTCGACCGCCATCGAAATCACACTGATCTTCTCGGCGATTGCGATTGCCGCCTCCGTGCTGCTTGGCTTTATGCTGACGCGCTCAATTGTCCGCCCGCTCAATGAAGCGGTTGGCATCGCCGAGAAAGTGGCGGCGGGCGATCTCAGCTCCCACATCAAGGTCAGCGGCAAAGATGAAACCGCCGTGCTGATGCAGGCGCTGCAGGCGATGAACGATAACCTGCTGACCATCGTGTCCAACGTGCGTGCCGGTTCTGACACTATTGCCGTGGCCTCAAATCAGATCTCCAGCGGCAACATCGATCTCTCATCCCGTACCGAGCAGCAGGCCAGCTCGCTGGAAGAGACCGCCTCCGCCATGGAGCAGATGACCGCGACCGTGAAGCACAATGCGGATAACGCGCGTGAAGCCAATCAGCTGGTGGCCACCACTTCAACCGTTGCCAAAGAGGGTGGCGTGGTGATGGAACAAGTCATCGAGAAGATGGAAGCGATCACCCTCTCTTCTAAAAAGATTGTCGATATCATCAGCGTGATCGACTCCATTGCCTTCCAGACCAACATTCTCTCGCTTAACGCTGCGGTTGAAGCTGCTCGCGCCGGTGAACAAGGCCGTGGATTTGCTGTGGTCGCCACCGAAGTGCGCAATCTGGCACAGCGCTCCGCCTCTGCCGCGAAAGAGATCAAAGTCCTGATTGAAGACTCAGTCTCGAAAGTGGATGAAGGCAGCCGTCTGGTGACGCACGCGGGAACCACCATTGGTGAAGTGGTGAACAGCGTGAAGAGCGTGGCGGATATCATGAGTGAAATTACCATTGCCAGCAGCGAGCAGAGCAGTGGTATTAGTGAGATCAATCTGGCCATAACCCAGATGGAAGCGGTCACTCAGCAGAATGCCGCGTTGGTGCAGGAAGCCTCTGCCGCTTCACAAGCGTTGCAGGAACAGGCCGATCGTCTGGCGCAGTCAATGAGCGTCTTCAAGACAGCGGCAGTGTAAGACAGAGCGGCGCGATGAAACCGCGCCGCCCTTTTGCATCAATGCATCAGCGAATACGCTATCGACGAAATCGCTAACAGGCCAACAATCACCACAAACACATTGCTGATTTTGCCACTGTACTGACGCATCGCCGGGACTTTCTGAATGGCGTACATCGGCATCAGGAACAGAATCATCGCAATGATCGGCCCGCCGAGGGTTTCAATCATGCCGAGAATACTCGGGTTCCAGGTGGCAACCAGCCAGGTCGTCAGCAGCATAAAGCCGGTTGTGACGCGGTTCAGACGCTGAGGCGACACGTTTTTTCCCCGGCTGCGCAGCGATTTCACCACCATTCCATTGAAGCCTTCACGCGCACCCAGATAGTGGCCGAGGAACGATTTGGTGATCGCCACCATCGCCACAATCGGTCCCATCCAGGCAATCATCGGCACATTAAAGTGGTTTGCCAGATAGGAGAGAATGGTGATGTTCTGCTCTTTCGCCGCCTGCAAATCCGCCGGTGATAGGCTCAGCACGCAGCTGAACACAAAGAACATCACCGTCACCACCATCATCAAGTGTGCGCTAGCGAGAATGCGTGAGCATTTCTTTTCCGCTGCTGCGCCATACTCGTTGCGCTTCGCCACCGCGAACGACGAGATAATCGGCGAGTGGTTAAAGGAGAACACCATCACCGGAATTGCCAGCCACAGCGTCATCCAGATGCTGCTATCGCCAGCGCTTTGGCTGAACGACAGCGTTTCCAGTGCAGCGCCGTGCCAGTGTGGCACCAGATAGGCGGCCAGTAGCATCAGCACCGCGACAAACGGGAACACCAGCACGCTCATTGCCTTGACGATCATCTGCTCGCCAAAGCGTACCACCGTCATCATGCCGATGATCAGTACCAATGACAGCACCACGCGCGGCGGCGAGACCATCCCGAGTTGATGCACGATAAAGCTGTCGACGGTGTTGGTGATCGCCACGCTGTACATCAGCAGGATCGGGAAAATAGCGAAGAAATAGAGCAAGGTGATGATCTTGCCTGCGCCCACACCGAAATGCTCTTCCACCACTTCAGTAATATCTTCACCGGGGTTTTTACCCGACAGCACAAAGCGCGTCAGAGCTCGGTGTGCATAGTAGGTCATGGGGAACGCGAGGATGGTCATAATAATCAGGGGGATTAGACCACCTGCACCTGCATTGATAGGCAGGAACAAAACGCCTGCGCCTATCGCTGTACCGTAGAGGCCCAGCATCCACACGGTATCACTCTTACGCCAGCCTGTTGAACGGGCCTCAACCGTGCCCTGTGCAACGGTTTGTGAGTTGTCCATCTGTCTCTCCAGAATTTAAAGCTTTTTAAACAATGCAGCCGAAATCACGGCGGCTAAACATGCCATTGGTGCGACGGGGCACATGCTACGCGTTTTTGACGACTTAAGGTTGCCTGAACGCAAGACATGCATCACAAAGCCGTCATAAATGCGTGAATCGGTTATTTAATCAACAAAAATGCATGATTCGCGCACGCAAACGTTTGCATGGGGCGCTATTTGACCTGAGAGCATGCTGGAGTGCAAGGATTTGTCGGGCGCGAAAGGCAGACCGCCCAGGGTATTGGCCGGAGAATCATGCGTGAGACAGCGAGGAGTGAAAAGCGGGCCGTGCTGGCAGAGAAAATGTGGCAACGGCGAACCGTTGCCACAGGGACTGCAGTAGAGAAAGGTGAAACTCCCCCGGCAACTGCTCTCTGGCGAAGCCATCGTTCCACTCGGTATTCTGAGGAATATCCGCAGCAGACAATGACAGAGAATAATCCCGGGGGAATTTCAAATCAGAATGCGCGCATTCTGTAGAGTGCATAGAGGAAATAGTACGCTGTGATAGTATTCAAATTCATAATCATGTACTTCAGTTTTTCATTTTTATTCAGCAGAATGAAAATCCCTTTCGAGTATTTCCCCCGCTTTATTTCATTAATTTCCTGCGCGATATCTGCAGGTGAAAACGACGAATGATACATCGCTGTGACAATTTGCATATCTAACGCCAGTACGCGTTTTGAAATGCCTTTTAGCAGGTAATCGAGATTACTTCCCTGATATTTCTCAACGATAGAATCATACAGCGTGGTCAGAAACTGTTTCCTGACTTTAAGCTCGCTATAATGCACCTTTTGCTTGGATAATGAACCGGCAACATCTTCATAATGGTAAGCCGTTCCCTGAGTGACCAGAAAATTGCTAATACAGCTGAAGAATTTGAGGTTAAATAAAAGATCTTCACTCATTGAGATCCCCTCAATAAAGCGCAGATTCAGCTCACTCAGTATCTGACGGCGATAACACTTATTATGCAAATAACCAATGTTGTCGCTCATCTCCAGCTCACCGAGCACATAAGGAATATCCTCGTTGCTGAAGAAGCCAGCCTGAGAGACCTTGCCCACACGGCCGTCGTTGAGGTTGCCTACCATCAAATCTACCGACTCCGTTGGCCATGCATCCAGATTCTGTTTGAAGATCATCAAAAAATCATCATCCACCCAATCATCTGCATCGAGGAAGAGAACATATTCCCCACTGGCCTGTTGCAATCCGCTATTGCGAGCCGCGCTGACACCGGCGTTCCTTTGGTTTATTACCGTGACCTGAGAATAACGTGAAAACTCCTCCAGTACGTTTAGGGTTGAATCAGTGCTACCATCATTGACCACCACAATTTCATAATCGCTGAACGTCTGATTAAGCACACTCAGCAATGTCCGCTTGATGGTTTTTTGTGAGTTATAGACGGGAATAATAATACTGAAAAGTGGTTTTTCATTCATGATAAACTCTCTTTACTGTCTGAGGTTTTGTAATTGACAAATAACTGCCATAGTTTCCTGGGGTTGAAAAAAATCTGATGAATACGCATCACCGGTTGCGCAGTGAAGAAATAATTAAGCAGCGAGAAAGAGAGGAATTCGGTTAATACCACGCTGAGGGCAGCGCCGGTTAAACCAAAAAGCGGCACCAATAAAATGGACGATGCCAGGCAGATAATTAATACCGCAAAGGTCTTTTTCACTAAAAAGCGATAACCGTTGTACTTAATAATAAAACGGTCCATGAGGCTGCTGAGCACACCACACATCGCGCCCACACTGAGCAGCAGCGTCGGCGCAATGGCATCGAGATACGCCTCGCCGTAAAAGTCACGGATAAACCAACCTGCGAGTTGCCATATCGCCATGATCACAATGGCGGACACCCCGACGACCAGCAGATGCAGTTTTTGCGCTTTGATAATTGACTGCTCATCATCACGCTCGGCAAAGAACGCCGGAAAAAATGAGGCCAACAAGGCATTAGGTAAAAACACCCATGAGGTTGCCAGCGTCATGGCAACAGCAAATATCCCCGCCTCTTTTACGCCGAGGAAATACGAAACGCTGAGTTGGTTGACGCGGGTATAAATCGCGATAGCGATCACCGAGAACACCAGCGAAATGCCGGAAGCCACCATGTAGCGCGAATACTTTTTGATGTGGCGCAGCGCCGGAATCGGCCCCTGGCGATGATAGCGCCAGAAGATCGCTAGCTTGATGCTGAACGGCAGCAATGTGGCCAGCACAATGGGGATCGCCAGAAACTGAGGGTCCAGTTGCAGATACGAAATAATGAAGCGCACTGACAGACTGATGGCGAGGCCGATCACGTTGGCGATCACATTGAGTCGAGCGTTGAGCATGGCCTCGTTGTAGATATTGACCAGATCAATCGACGAGAACAGACAGGCCATCGCCGCTGCGCAGATAAATACCAGCGCTTCACGGCTCCACGCCTCTCCCATGATCACCATGCCGCTGAGCGCTAAACCGCAGTAAATCAGCATCACCAGCAGAAAAGTCGCCATCATCAGGCGAATACCTGAATGACGATTTTGCGAAATACGCTTCAGCAAAATCACATCGCTGCCCATCACGGCGATCGACTGAATAAACTGAAACACCAGCATGGAGAGTGAGATAATGCCGAAGGTGGTCGGTCCAACATATTTCGCGACATAGGACGTCACAAAAATCAGTCCAAACACTGCGATGAGTTTTTCAGCAATCATCCACATCGAATTTTTTAATTTATCTTTCACAGATCAACCTCAGTGAGAATCATGGCTAAGCCAAACTTCACGTCCCTTTCGTCCGGCTTAACATTAAATTTGATTTATTTAGGAGTTTCCTCAGGCAGAAATCGCCGGCCTTTTAACTCTCATAAAACGGTGAGTTAAATAAGATTATCGCTAATAAAATCGTGCAATTTTATTATTCATTCATTTAACTAAAAGCGCAGGCTACCGCCCCTGGCTTACAGCTACCAGTGTACTGACTACCTGTTACGGGCTATTTTTGGCGCAAAGAAACCACACTGCACTCAGACGAGTTCAGTTAAATATCATGTGGTTATATTAAATATCATATTGAAGGCAAGATGACGCTTAGTGCAATCACCGTGACATCAATAAGAAACGCCAATTATCAATATGCCATTCAATATGATTAAAACGGGTGCAGCCTACTGAATTTTTTTGCACCACAAGAAATGCCGACCGGGATTGAAAAGGCACATCTAAAGACGGCCTTCTCAACGAACGTTACGACATTAACGATTTTGCTGTATGCCCTGCCTTTTTATTATCTCGATGCGTCTTTCGCCGTTCGATAATGGCAAGTGGCGTTAATTCAACATGGCTCTCGCAGCCGTGTTGCAATGGGCTCAGGGCCCTAATTTTGCGATCTGATTCAAACTTTTAATCGCATTCTCACCAGACAACGCGATGAGGTCAATGGCCTGGAGGCCAATACGGAATTTACTTAGCTGGAAATGGGATATCGCAGAAGGGGAAAGATTAGCGCGGATGAATCGGTTTTCAGAAAAATGATTAAGGCGGCAGTCAAATACTGTTAGGAATAATAAGATCGAAATGAACTTACAAGACCATTTTTCGCTAACACCTTGTTCTGTAAGTTAACCTGCTAATTATCCGGGCAAATTAAACTGTAATGAATCTGGAGATAAGAACGGACCTGATATATTGAACCGTTTTATTGCCTGGTGCCGTACTGAAAACTACACCATCTCCAGATTAACGTTTTTTTGTACGCATTAACGTAAATAAAAAGAGAATTAACACATTCTATCTGAGAAAATCGCCATCCTATGCGGCTGGCGTGCCAGGAACCAGAATTGAAGAGACAACGCACCTGAGACGCTCAACGTGTATTTTGGTCAAAAAAAAAGCGAGGCCGCAGCCTCGCCAGATAGATGGGTCTCAGTCGTAGTAGGGCAGTTTACGGTCAATACCGTTGATATTGACCAGCACAAAGCCGGTTGGCGCGGTTTTATTGGTTGGCGTGCCGGCGGCAGTGGCTACTGTCAGCACGCCCTTCTCATTAGCACCAATCCCCGCCAGCCCATTGTGCATGCCAAAGCGTGCGGCTGGCTTCAGTGTGCCCATGTTGGTGGTATCGGTAACAACCGACAGATCAGACTGGAACAGCGAACATGAGCCTGAATCGAAACGCGTTGGGCCGGTGGTTTTCAGGTTCAGCATGGTGTCGCCACTGTTCGCTTTCAGCTTCACCCACACCACGGCATAAGTGGTACCGACACGGCCGTAACGCATATCCAGGATGGCGGGCTGCCCCATATGAAAGGCATCCGCCCACACCGTTTCCAGCCGTTGCAAATTGATCCAGGTTTTGCCGCTACTTGCCACGTTAACCGGGGTGCCGGCGGTGCCGGTGGGCTGGGTGGCATCGGCTTTACCAATAAACTCCATCACCCACTGCTGGTTCGCATTCGGGAAGAACAGCTGCCCCAGGCGATACCAGTTGTCAGTTGACGTGTTATTGGTGATTTTATAGCCGCTATAATAGCCGGCACGTAGCGATCCGGTCAGGAAACTACCGTAACTCTCGTCGCGGCGATAACCATATTCGAAGGTGGAGAGCCATCTGCCGGCCACCAGATCGTTCGACACTTTCGCGCCAGATTGCAGGTTGATTTGACGCATCACCACGCGCGCATTATTGAGATTGAAAGGATTGCCGCAATCCTCAATATTGAGCGTGTCAATGGTCCAGCCACCATCCGACAAGTCTCCTGGATTGCGCGTGTGCTCGATCCACACATTGCGCAAAATCCCCTGTGTACAGCGCGGCATATACAACGTGGCGTCACCATAACCCGTCTGGAAGTTACAGTTACAAATCTCAATCGCGGTAGAGTGATCCCATACCCCATTCGGTGAATTTGACCAGCCCACATCGAAGACGCGCGCATAGGTGTAGAGGGTATAAATCTGGTCAAATTTGGTGTCCAGCGTATCCAGCACTTTAATCACCGTGCCGCCGTTATTCTGTGCGCGGAAACAGTAAATGTTTACCGTGGTGCCTTCGATACAGGTATTTTCGAAGAACGGCTGAACATTGCTGCACATATCGGCAGTGATGGTACCTTTGTTGGTGGTGATATCGGCCGAGGCCTGACCATTCCAGGCAATGCCGCGAATTGAGGTGCGGCGCGCCTTCACCTTGAATACCGGGTTGGCACTCTTATCCGAGATAATCGTGGTACGCGGCAACGAACCCAGCTCAACATCATCACCCTGCAGACCGAAGAAGGCGTTATCGGTGCCGCTGATATCAATTGGACTGATCAGAAACTTCCCGCCGGGAAAACGAATCGGCAGGTCCTTAATATTACCGCTGTAATTCTGCGTCCAGGTTAGCATGCGATTAACCGCGTCCGTGTCATTGGCATAACCGTCTCCTTTGGCACCAAAGTGATAGACGTTCACGTCAGAAGGATCGTTAATCACGCGTTTCCAGTAAAAGCCATTACCGATGGCTAAGGTACCGCCATCATCTGTCGCAGTAGTGGTGCCAATAAAACCGGTGAAGTCACCGCCTCCATGGAAGGTGGAGTCCGCGTTGTAGCGGCGCAAAAACGCCAGATCGCCATTTTTAGTCGGCGTGGTGGTGCGCAGTTCTGCGAATGAATTAACTTCGATCATCATAGCCTCCTCGGCCTTTTCAGGTTTGCAATGCAAGTGTGGGAACGGCGTTACTGCGCCAATCGGCCGCAGTGCTGATCCCAGAGATCGTTGTGGTTGTTGATGGCGCGCACGGTGCGAACATCCATACGCTCGGCATCATTGCCGTGGGTGTAAATCGGGGAGAAAAGCGTGCAAGCAGAGTCGATAACGACGGGGGATTCAGGGCTGGTTGTATTTCGAGTGCTGCAGCTTGTCGCGAGCAGCAGCGTCATCAAGATTAAGATTGCTGGCTTCCACACGTTTAGCCTCCTCGCGCAACTGTTGTTGCTGCTGGTTAACCGAGACAGCCTGCACGGCCGCTTTGTTCGCGAAGTCCACCTCTGATTTGGCTTGTTGCTGCACCTTGCCAATCTTTCTGCCACCGAAGTAGCTGGCCACCAGTGCCGCAACAATGCCCGCCAGCGCAGCCAGCCAGTGCCAGCTGCCGCCAAGTAGTGAAGTAATAAGCGTCATGGTTTCTCCTCCAGCGTCTTGCGCTGTTCAATCAGGTTTTTCTGTCGGACAAACTGCGCCAGAACCCCCATCGCCACCATGAAGGCACCAATCAAACCGAGGTAGTTGTGGGGAAGAATGTCTTTGATGTCCTGAGGCAATGCATTCCAGGCATCCAGCGCGGATGAGGGGAAGGATTGCGCCCAGGCGCTGAGCATCGAGCCCAATGAAGCCAGCCATACTGACCAGGTTTTGAACAACAGTCGCGCATGCTTCACAAACTCCAGCGTGGTAAAACGCTGGAGCAACAACAGCACAATCACTGCTGCCAGCACCGCGATGACAAACACCATCCATCTCATGTTCATAACAGCCCCCGATAAATGTCGTAGCTGCCGCTGCGCATGACCTCAGCGTGACGCCGTGCGCGCCCGGGCGTTTGCCGTGCCCACAAGCTGTCGAGCATGGCATTGGCGGCGCCATTAAAGTCCCCCTGGGTGATGGCGCTCAGCATGCCGCGAAACAGGGATAACCCATCAACGCCCAATTGATATGCCATGCTGATCAGCACATCACAGCGCGCCTCACTGCACTTGCTTAGCGCTTGCTGCACCAGAGCACGCTGGTTCATCTCCAGCACTTTGTTCTCCACAATGCACTGCTTCCACACATCCCCGACTCGTCGCGGTACCTGGAAGATGTAGTTGCTGAGTGAGGCTCCTTTAGGCCCGATGCGGATACCGCCGGCCACGGTAGGAAACCCTTGCGTATCAAGGTAGGGTGCCTCGCGGTAGCCCTCTTCAAAATTCAAAATGGCAATAATCTGGCTCATAGCGATTCCTCTTTGACGGGCGCAACGATGCAAAAATGACTGCGCAAAGACTCCAAAACATAAATCTCACTGATCTATCCGCCCTTCTGAGACCACGCGTAATCCGCGCTACGCTCAAGCGAGGCTAAACAGTGAGCAACAACGAAACGTTCCGCTTAAAGCTGGGAAATATGACAAGGATTTAGCGCACGGCGTACAAATGGACGTGGGGCAGACAGCAGTTGTCGAAGCTGGCGCTTTCGGCCTGACGTGGTGTGGGGGCCATTACCGCACAGTCGACTCGCGATTGCGTCTGGCGCTGGCAGATGCGCTCTGCGCTACGCAGGCTTGGGTTATCGGGCTCAAGGCCTAAGGCGCAGTCGATACTGCGCTTCAGGCGGCTAAGTGACTGGCGGCGTCGATGACGGCGGGTGCGCGCGTTCCCGGTGAAGACTGACTTGCCATACTGGATAATCGCCATAACTCCTCCTGTGAATGAGTCTTTGGCGATGGGGTGGCAGGCGCGGCGTGTCGGCTGAAGCCGAGGCGTCCGTGATTCCACTGCAAACACTCGACATCGACCCGCCCGGCTGCGTTCGCGGCCAGGGATAAGCAGAGGAGAGTGAAGTCAGAAGAGAGCTGACGACGCTGCATAATGCGCATCCACCCCATCCCAAAATTCACTGACTTTGGGTGGTGGGTATCGCGCTTGTGCAGCGCCTCAATTGTTTAAGAGCGGGCTCATCCGGGAGCAGTGATGTCGTCCTTCCATGGTCAAATTATTAACAGGTTCTAATGCATTGGCAAACACCAACAGTTAATTTTTTATTTACCATCGGTTAAATTTATGATTTCAGCCGGAATATTTTTTTACCTGCTCAGCGCGTTTTGTGATCAACCTAAAATCTGGTAATCACGCGCCTGGCTCATGATGACGCGCGCCACCACCTGCAATGAGGCCGCCTCATCCAGCGTTAAGTACCAGGTCTCATAGCGCTTGTTGTCGGAGATGACCGCGACCTTTCTGTGTTGCAGCTGCAGACGTTTGAGATAAAGTTGATCATCCAGCGTAAACAGGTAAATCCCGTCTCCGTCAAAGCGATGCACGCTGATGTCCACGAACAGCTGATCACGTGGCGCAAAGGTGCCGGCCATCGAATCATTGTTTAGCGCGATGAGGCGGATGCTCTCTGCCGGACGGCCGCTGAACAGCACGCGAGCCTCATCCAGCCCATACTCGATAGCCTGAATGGTTTCGACCAGTTCATCACGCGCAGCAATGCCCTGGGCGCTTCGCTGCCCAATATCCAGACTCTCGACGCGGAACCGATGTTGCGGGTCAATAAGTGCATGCTGGATCACCGTGGCATCGGGTTGCTCCATACCAAACTGCAGCCACTCTACGCGCACGTCCAGCAACTGGCTGAGCGCCAGTAGATTACTGTCATCCGGAATCGATTGAGCGTTAAACCATTTCCAGACTCCCGGTGTTGAGATCCTGCATCCCCTTTTCTGCAGCGCCTGTGCAACCTGTTTGTTTCGTCCATGTCCGACAATTCCCGCGCTATCACACGCGGCAATCAGCCTGGCAGTAAAAGCTTGTCTGTTACTCTCTTTTTTAACCATCAGTTAATAATCTGCCATCAGTTAAAGACTGAATGTTATTTTCTTTTTTGCTACCAGTTCATTTTATATTACCGTCAGTTTACTACCCAACAGCTTTTATCAATGAAGCTGGATGATCATTATCCTCTTCGATGGGGTGGAAACCAGCAATGAATGCCCTACAGCTTGTTCTGACAGGGGTTTTCAGGATTGTTCTGTGACGCTGATACCAGCACCTAAAACAAAAAATGCGCGAAAAAGCGCGTCGGCGCCATAGATGACAGAAATAAATCAAAAAGCTCTGGAAATAATTGGATCGGAAGCAAAAAAAATGGGCACCCTTACGGTGCCCATTGTGTTGCAGAAGTAAAAATTAGCCGCGCAGTGTATCGTCGCCCCAGCCAATCCACTTGTAGGTCGTCAGCGCTTCCAGACCCATCGGGCCACGCGCATGCAGCTTCTGCGTACTGACCGCGACTTCCGCACCCAGACCGAACTGCCCGCCATCGGTGAAACGCGTACTGGCATTGACATAAACGGCGGAGGAATCGACCTGATTCACAAAGCGGTTGGCGTTGCCAATGCTGCGCGTCAGGATGCCATCCGAATGCTGCGTACCGTGTTCGCGAATGTGCGCAACCGCATCGTCGAGATCCGCCACCAGCTTGACGTTAAGGTCGTTGGATAACCACTCATCGTCATACTGTTCGGTTTTCACCGCCACCACGCTGGCCGGGCCGTTTTGCAGCAGCGACAGGACATTTTCATCGCCGTGCAGCGGGATGTTTTCCTGCGCCATGCGCTGCAAAAATGCAGGAATAAAGCGTTCAGCCTGATCGCGGTGAATCAGCAAGGTTTCGAGTGAATTGCAGGCGCTTGGACGCTGTTTTTTCGCATTAACAATCACCTCCAGCGCGGGTTCGATTTCCATGGTTTCATCAAGATAGAGATGACACACACCGATACCTCCGGTGATCACCGGAATCGTCGAGTTTTCACGACACAGCTTGTGCAACCCTGCACCGCCGCGTGGAATCAACATATCGACGTAGCGATCAAGTTTCAGCAGTTGGTTAACCAACTCGCGATCCGGGTTTTCAATCGCCTGCACCGCACCTTTTGGCAGGCCATGCTCGCTCAGCGCGTTTTGGATTACGCGAACGGTAGCCGCGTTAGTGCGATAGGTCTCTTTACCGCCGCGCAAAATCGCCGCATTGCCGGTTTTCAGACACAGAGAAGCCACATCCACGGTGACGTTAGGACGCGCTTCATAAATCACCCCAATCACGCCCAATGGCACGCGGCGACGTTCAATACGTAAACCGCTGTCCAGCACGCCGCCATCGATCAACTGTCCGACCGGATCGGCCAAACGGCACACCTGACGCACATCGTCAGCGATACCTTTCAGCCGCTGTGGATTGAGCGTCAGGCGATCCAGCAATGCCGCGCTCATGCCATTCTGCCGCGCATCAGCCAGATCCTGCTCGTTTGCCGCCAGAATGTCGGCACTTTCCGCTTCCAGGCGATCGGCAATCGTCAGCAGCACCTGATTTTTTTGTTCAGTGGAGAGTTCTGCCAGCTTGTACGACGCTGCACGCGCCGCTTTTCCCATTTCTTCTAACATCATCTGCTCCTTAACTGACGATCATGTCGTCACGATGCACCGCAACCGGGCCATATTCGTAACCGAGGATGTCGCTGATTTCCTGGCTGTGATGACCGGCAATCATGCGCATGGCGTCGCTGTTGTAGCGCGTCACGCCGTGGGCAATATCACGCCCTTGCAGGTTACGAATGCGGATCACTTCGCCACGAGAGAAGTTGCCCTGCACTTCACGCACGCCTTTCGGCAGCAGTGAGCTGCCGCGCTCTAATACCGCAGCCAGTGCACCGTCATCAATGACAATTTCGCCAGCCGGCGGTGCGCCGAAGATCCAGCGCTTGCGGTTCTCCAGCGGTGATTGCTGTGCGTGGAAACGGGTGCCCACCGGTTTGCCATACAGCACGTCGCTGATCACATCCGGGCGGCTGCCCGCCGCAATGATCACGTCGATACCGGCGCGGCAGGCCACATCGGCCGCCTGCAGTTTGGTCGCCATGCCACCCGTGCCGAGGCCGGAAACACTGCCTCCGGCCAGCGTGCGCAACGCATCATCAATCTGGTGCACATCGCTGATCAGTTCCGCTTCCGGATTGGTGCGAGGATCGGCGGTGAACAGGCCCTGTTGATCGGTCAGCAGCAGCAGTTTATCCGCGCCGCCGAGCATCGCCGCCAGCGCAGACAGGTTGTCGTTATCGCCCACTTTGATTTCAGCGGTAGCAACAGCATCGTTCTCGTTAATCACCGGCACGATGTGGTTATCGAGCAGCGCACGCAGCATGTCACGTGCGTAGAGGAAGCGTTCACGATCTTCCATATCCGCACGCGTCAGCAGCATCTGACCGATATGAATACCGTAGATGGAGAACAGCTGTTCCCAAAGCTGAATCAGACGACTCTGCCCCACCGCAGCCAACAGCTGCTTTGAGGCGATGGTAGGTGGCAGTTCGGGGTAACCCAGGTGTTCGCGTCCGGCGGCAATTGCGCCTGAAGTGACGATAACGATACGATGACCCGCCGCATGCAGTTGCGCACACTGACGAACCAACTCCACCATGTGCGCACGATTCAGCCGACGCGAACCGCCGGTGAGGACGCTGGTACCCAATTTGACCACAAGGGTCTGACTGCCACTCATGTTTTTCCTGCCATATAAGAAAAAAATTCTGCGAAGGGACGTTTTATCAGGAGTGAGCGAGGAAGCCAATAACAGCAAGGGGAAAAGCACAAAAATCCCCTGACAATGCCGTAGACCAAAAGTTCGCGATTAACAAGAAATCAGAAAAACTGTCATAAAACTTTCATCACCAGTCGGTAAAAAGTCCCCTGTTTTACAAACCCTTTCAAGGGTACAACAAATTTTACTCATTGGGATTGATAGCAAATGAAGAAGAGCACACTGGCATTAGTCGTATCAGCGCTGGCACTGGCTTCCACCGCCCAAGCCGCAGAAGTTTACAACAAAGACGGCAACAAACTGGATCTGTACGGTCGCGTTAAAGGCATGCACTATTTCAGTGACAACGCGGGTTCAGACGGTGACAAAACTTACATCCGTCTGGGCTTCAAAGGTCAGACTCAGATCAACGACCTGATGACCGGTTACGGTCAGTGGGAATATCAATTCCAGGGTAACCGCACTGAAGGCAGCGATGCTAACAGTGGTAACAAAACCCGTCTGGGCTTTGCCGGTATCAAGTTTGGTCAATATGGTTCTATCGACTATGGCCGTAACTACGGTGTTGTATACGACGTAATGGGCTGGACTGACGTTCTGCCAGAATTCGGCGGTGACAGCGATTACACCGATACTTACCTGCTGGGCCGTACCTCTGGCGTGGCAACCTACCGCAATAATAACTTCTTTGGTCTGGTTGATGGCCTGCGCTTCGCGCTGCAATATCAGGGCAAAAACGACGCGACCAGCGCTAACAGCCGTTCAGATGCTTCTAAGCAGAATGGCGACGGTTACGGTGCGTCACTGGGTTACACCATTGCTGATACCGGCATCAGCCTGATGGGTGCATTGTCTTCTGCGGATCGTACCAATACTCAGTCCTCTACTGGTCGTCTGGGCAGCGGCGACAAAGCAGAAGCATGGGCTGCAGGTATCAAATACGATGCTAACAGCATCTACCTGGCGACCACCTACTCTGAAAACCGTAACATGACCCCAATCACGGGTGGTGTGGCGAACAAAGCACAGAACTTCGAAGTGGTTGCACAGTACCAGTTCGACTTCGGCCTGCGTCCATCCCTGGGCTATGTACAGAGCAAAGGTAAAGACATCGAAGGTATCGGCGATGCGGATATCGTTAAATATGTTGACGTAGCAATGACTTACTACTTCAACAAAAACATGTCTGCCATGGTTGACTACAAAATCAACCAGCTGGATGACAACAACCCACTCGGCCTGAACACCGACGACGTGGTTGCTGTTGGTCTGACTTACCAGTTCTAAGTCGTTAGCTTTACCCTCAATGTGTCTATAAAAAAAGAGCCGGCTCATCACCGGCTCTTTCTTCTTTTTGTCTGTTTAGCGGGCTTTAAAGCCGAACCCGACGATGGCGTGCTTAAGCGCTGAGCTTCACCGGCTCTTCTTTAAAACCCGATGCAGGTTTGAGATCCAACTTAAGATCCTTCAACACCGCTTTCAGACGCTCATGGAAATTACGCAGCGTACTCTCCACTTTCTCGTTGTTCTCTTTGCCTTTGATCGTCGCCACACCCCAGTCACCGTCTTTATCAAACAACCCAAAGTGGTATTCATAGGTGAAATGGTCTTCATGCGCTTCCAGCGTCATCCACCAGCCCCAAAACTCACGGAGTTCGGGTGCGGGTTTAACGTTGACACACGCCGCCAGGCAATCAAAGAAGAAACGCTGCTCTTCACATTTTCCTTCACGGATGTACGGCCCCAATTCGGTGAAGCGCTTCAGCAGGCGACTACGGGGATGACCACTCGGTAACGTCATGCTAATTCTCCCTCAAATAACCGTAAAATTGTTTCTCGTTACGCGAATCACGCGCGCAACGCAAAATATCCCGGATATAAGTAGTAGCAGAGCGTCGAATTTTTGCCAGTCATACACCCAATTGTTTTGCTAACCAGTCACAGATTTGATTTAACGCTTTCTCAAAACTGGAGAACACCGGCGTGGCGGGTATTGCCAATACTTTGCCCTGTGCGGAAGAGTTGGCAATCAATTGAGCCTCTTCTTCTGGGCTGAACAAATCGCCCGGCCAGTATGCCGCCAGCATCGGCGTCGGCGTGCGACGCCCCAACAGACCCTGCACCTTCAGTGAATAGCGATTGAGCTCAATGCGCAGGTTGCTGTCAGACGCGGAAGGCATCCCCAGGCGACTGGCCAGCATATCCATGTACATGTCCGGCAGTTGTTGCTGGCGTTGCTCATCGACAAACACGTTATGCACCATCGCGCCCAATGTCGCGACCGCACGCAGGCGTGGCACTTCCAGATAAGCCAGCCGGGTGGCGACATTGGCGCCAAAGCGATAGCCAAACAGTGCAACGCGCGTGTGATCAATCCACGGCACATTGCTCAGCTCACGCAGCACCTGCTGGTGAAGCTGGCTGGTGTCCTGGTTCAGCTTCCATTTGCTGCTGAAGCCCACAGAGGGCATATCCAGCGTCAACATGGCGATGCCACGCGGCGCCAGATAATCGTGGAACAGGCGATAATGATCGCTCTGCAGCGAATCCAGGCCACCGCACAGCAGCACCGTTGGGTATGGGGCTTTGGCCTCAGCAGGCATATGCAGGAAACCGGTGACCGGGCTGCCACCGCTGATCTGGAAGGTCAGCGCTTTCAGCTCACCAGGCAGACGCTGCGTGGCCTCTTCGTATGCCCGGTTTGCCAGCACCTGTGCCTGATCGGCCAGATCATCGCCTTTGATATAGGGATAGGCGGCAATACTGTAGAGATTAGATGCGCGCATCCACTGATGCCCGGCTTCCTCGTGATCTTCATTCTCCATCGCGCGCTGTTGCCATAAGGCGGCCTGCTTCGACCACTCATAGTTCCAGTTACCCCCGCGATAGCCAATCACCGTGTCGAGTTGGGTGTCATCAGTGTGCTCATACTCACTGATAGCGATGCGCGCCAGCACTTCGCTGATCTCCTGCGGAGACAGGCCGCGCCACGTCCACAGCAGCTTGTTGAGCATGCGATACCAGCAAGGTTGGGTATCCCCTTCGAGGGTGTTGTGCACCTGAACCGGATGATGGTGCTGACGATGCACCAGAGAGGAGGTTTCCGGGTGTTTAAAGCGGGGCTTAAAAAGCTCTTCGCTGAGGTTTTTATCCGACATCTTAGACGTTCTCCCGCGATAGTCGCATAGATGCCTAAGAGTGTACTGCACCCACATGTTGGGTGCGAGGCGTAGAATGCACAACGCCCGGCATAACCGGGCGTTGTTTGCGTTGCATCAATCAGCTTTTGACGATTGGCGGGATGTAAACCACGCCCATGTCCCACGGCTGTTCGATCCAGGTGTTCTGCGGAATATCGACAATGTAGTCGTCCACCAGCGAACGACCAGCTGGCTTAGCGAAGATGGTGCAGAAACGCGCTTTTGGATACATATCGCGGATCGCTTGCGCGGTGCCACCGGTATCCACCAGGTCATCAATCACGATGAAACCTTCACCGTCGCCTTCCGCACGCTTCAGCACTTTCATTTCGCGCTGATGATCGTGGTCATAGCTTGAGATGCAGACGGTATCGACATAGCGAATACCCAATTCACGCGCCAGCAGCGATGCCGGAACCAGACCACCGCGGCTGACCGCAATGATACCTTTCCACTGTTCCACAGGAAGCAGGCGCTGGGCCAGTTTGCGGGCATGGATCTGCAACATGTCCCAGGTGACGACGTATTTTTCGCTCATAAAAGAAATCCCGACCAACAATGTTGGTTTAAAAATAGGCAAGGGGGAAAAGGTTGCGCGAGATTATAAGGATCTGACGCGTTAAAAACCAGCATCTGTCGCATTGGATGCAGGATTTTAGCGCGCCTGAGTACGCACCCGGTGAAAAACAGTGATATTCTCAGCCACATCACGTCAGATGTGCTGACGGCGATCTTTCACTGGAACCCGGCGTGCGAGCGGTATGTCCGCCGCGCTGACACAGGAGATGCATTGTGTCTGAATTGTCGCAACTTTCCCCCCAACCGCTGTGGGATATTTTCGCTAAAATCTGCTCCATTCCGCACCCTTCTTACCATGAAGAAGCGCTGGCCGAACACGTGGTCAGCTGGGCCAAAGAGCAAGGCTTTTGGGTTGAGCGCGATCAGGTCGGCAATATCCTGATTCGTAAACCGGCCACTGCGGGCATGGAAAAACGTACCCCTGTCGCGCTGCAGGCGCACCTCGATATGGTGCCGCAGAAGAACAACGATACGGTGCACGACTTCACTAAAGACCCGATTCAACCTTATATTGATGGCGAGTGGGTTAAAGCGCGTGGCACCACGCTGGGTGCCGACAACGGTATTGGCATGGCTTCTGCGCTAGCGGTGCTGGCTGATAACAGCCTGACCCACGGCCCACTGGAAGTGCTGCTGACCATGACCGAAGAATCGGGCATGGATGGCGCTTTTGGTCTCCAGCCAAACTGGCTGCAAGCCGATATCCTGATCAACACCGACTCTGAAGAAGAGGGTGAGATCTACATGGGTTGCGCGGGCGGTATTGATTTCATCACCACCCTGCCATTAAACCGTGAAGCCGTACCTGCGGGCTTTGAAACCCTGAAGCTAACGCTGAAAGGCCTGAAAGGCGGCCACTCCGGTGCCGATATTCATCATGGTCTGGGCAACGCCAACAAGCTGCTGGCGCGTTTCTTTGCGGTCTACGCGCAGGAACTGGATGTGCGTCTGATTGAGTTCACTGGCGGCACGCTGCGTAATGCGATTCCGCGCGAAGCTTTTGCCACGCTGGCAATCGACAGCCATAAAGTGGATGCACTCAAATCGGCTGCGGCTCATTTCCAGGCCACGCTGCTGAACGAGCTGGGCATTAAAGAGAAGAACATTGCGTTAACCACCGAGCCGCTGGCACATCAGGGCCAGGCGCTGACCACCGACAGCCGCGATCGCTTCATCAACCTGCTGAACAGCACCCCGAACGGTGTGATTCGCAACTCTGACGTGGCCAAAGGCGTGGTGGAAACCTCGCTGAACGTCGGCGTGGTGACCATGGATCAGGACAATGCCGAAATCATCTGCCTGATTCGTTCACTGATCGACACCGGCAAAGATTGGGTGGTGGAAACCCTGACTTCACTGGGCCAATTGGCTGGCGCGAAAACCGCACCAAAAGGCGGTTATCCTGGCTGGCAGCCTGATGCTGATTCACCGGTGATGGCGCTGACGCGTAAAACCTATGAAGCCCTGTTTGGCAAAACGCCAAACATTCAGGTGATTCACGCGGGTCTGGAGTGTGGTCTGTTCAAGAAGCCGTATCCGAACATGGATATGGTGTCGATTGGGCCAACCATTACCGGTCCACACTCACCGGATGAGCAGGTGCACATTGAGAGCGTCGGTCTGTACTGGAAACTGCTGACTGCGCTGCTGAACGTGGTGCCAGAGAAGGCGTAAGTCTTTGCGATGCTGTAAGGAACCAGGCTAAGGCCTGGTTTTTTTATGCCTGCAATCCTGAGGTTAAGGATTCTCTTGCTAATAAGGTCGCAATATTTGCCGGAACCCATTTTGAGACCAACAGTAACATGCAGCATATTTCACTATAAATCCTGCTTATTACCCCAGCATTCTACCACTCCACACTCCCTCTCTAGTTTTAGACGCCGTTACGCCCAGATGTCTGGATGGCTAATAAGATTTCGTGCTAGCTTATGCGCTTTCGTTTGTTGCCCAGCGTTATGGGTTCAGAAAAAATGCCACCCACTCTCTTAATGAAAGGCCTGCCCCATGAGTGCGATTAACCGCCTGGAGATGCGTAATATCTCCATCGCTTTTGGCGGTTTTGCCGCACTGACCCAGGTCGATTTTCTGACCGAGGGCGGATCAGTGCATGCGTTGACCGGGGCCAATGGCGCAGGAAAATCCACCCTGATGGCGGTGCTATCCGGCGCGCATAATCATTACAGCGGTGAAATTCTGCTGGATGACCAGCCGGTCTCGATTCGCACCCCGCGCGATGCCAAAAAACTCGGTATTCATTTGGTGCAGCAGGAGGTGGATGTGGCGCTGGTGCCGCAGCTCAGCGTGGCAGAAAACATCCTGCTCGATCAGCTGGCAGAACCCGGCCATGTCTATAGCTGGCGTGAAATCCGTCGCCAGGCGCGTGCCCTGCTCAATCAGCTGGAAGTGAACATCGATGTTAATCGTCTGGTGGAACGCTGCTCGCTGGCGGAGAAACAACAAATCCTGCTGGCGCGCGCCCTCTCCCATCACTGCCGTTTTCTCATTCTGGATGAACCGACCGCGCCGCTGGATCAGCATGAAAGCGAGCGTCTGTTTACCGTGGTGCGTCGTTTACAAAGCAACGGCATTGGCGTGGTGTTTATCTCCCATCGCATTCACGAACTCAAAGCGATTTGCGATCGCTTAACCGTGCTGCGCGATGGCCGTTTGATTGAGAGCTGCCCAATGGCGGCACTGAGTGGCGAGCAGATTGTTGAGAAAATGCTGGGACACCAGTTGACCGATGTCTATCCACCTCGCCGTGAACAGAGTGAACAACCGCTGCTGCTGTCGGTGGAAGGTCTGCACGATGACCAGCTGCTGGCGGACATTTCACTGCATCTGCGCAAAGGTGAAATCCTCGGCATTGCCGGCTTAGCGGGTGCAGGGAAAACCGAGCTGTGTAAGGCGCTGTTTGGTGCAAACAAAAGCCGCGTAGAAAAAGGCGAGCTGCACGGCAAACCGTGGCGACCGCTTTCTCCACATGATTCGGTGGAAAACCGTATGGCGCTGGTGCCGGAAGAGCGTCGTAAAGAGGGTATTTTCATCGATGAACCGGTGAGCATGAACCTGAGCGTCAGCGCGGACAACAGTTTTTCCCGCTGGAGCCTGTTCGGTCATCGTCAGGCCTGGCGCTGGGCTGAAGAGGTGATTCAGCGCCTCAACGTGCGTACCACCGGCCCGGCGCAGATTCTGCGTCGTCTGTCAGGCGGTAACCAGCAAAAAGTGGCAATTGGCAAATGGCTGCGCAACAACGCTGACGTGCTGATCTTTGATGAGCCAACCAAAGGTGTCGATATCAAAGCCAAAACCGATCTGTTCAGCCTGATTGACGGCCTGGCACGTGAAGGCAAAGGCATCATCTACGCTTCGGGCGAGTTTTCCGAACTGGTCGGCTTATGTGACCGTATTTGTGTGCTCTGGGATGGGCGCATTGTGGCAGAGATGGAAGGTCGTGAGGCCACAGAAGAGATGCTATTGCTTTATTCCACCGGAGGAACCCCTGCGTGAGCAGCAAAGAACTATCCCTGAACCCGCAGGTTTCTCTGCGTCATAAACTATTCGATTTCCTCTACAAATGGGGCATGTTGTTGACCGTGGTGATCCTGATCGCCGGGTTTGGCCTGGCATCGGACAGCTTCCTCGAGCCCACCAACATCATCAACATCCTGCGATCCATCGCCATCGTCACGGTGATTGCGATTGGTGTGTCGATTTCGCTGACCATCGGCGGCTTCGATTTGTCGGTAGGCTCAACCGCCTCACTGGCCAATGCGCTGGTGATTTCACTGTTTGTCTGGCACGGCTTTGGCACCACCGAAGCCATCATCATCACGCTGCTGCTGTGCACCCTGGTGGGACTGCTCAACAGCTTCCTTATCATCATCCTGCGCATTCCCGACATGCTGGCTACACTGGCCACCCTGTTTGTCATTCAGGGCGTGGCGATGACTTACAGCTTCGGCGGTTCGATTACCGAGAATATGGTGATGCCAAGCGGCGATATGGCGGAGGGCACTATCCCCGCAGCGTTCGGTCTGTTGGGTCAGGTGCCGACCATTGTGATCATCATGCTGGTGGTGACGATTGTGGCACAACTGGCGCTGTCATTGACCAAGCATGGCCGTCGCATGTACGCGCTGGGTGGCAATCCAGAAGCCGCACGCCTTTCCGGTATTCGCACCACGCGCTACCGCGTTTTGGCCTATGTACTCGCATCGCTGCTGGCCGGATTAGGCGGCATTCTGCTGGCATCGCGTATTGGCTCCTCGCAGGTGAACGCCGGCGGTGGATATTTGATGGATGCCGTTGCCGCGGCATGGATCGGCTTCTCGCTGGCCGGTTCCGGCAAACCTAACGCGCTCGGTACGCTGGTGGGCGCGGTGATTCTGGGTGTGTTGCAGAACGGGCTGGTGATGTTGTCCGTGCCTTATTACGCCATGGACATTATCAAAGGCCTGGTGCTGGCTCTGGCCCTGGCGATTACCTACATTCAGCGCCGCTAAGGCGCGTTTACTGAGAAAGAGATTCTAATGAAAAAAATTACCCTTTCGCTGCTGGCCTTAAGCCTGCTGAACGCCAGCGCTGCCTTTGCCGATACCGTTACCCCGGTTCCCGCAGCGATTGCGAATCACGAAGGTCCGGTGCGCATCGCCATCATCCGTAACCTGGGGTCTGACGATAACACCACGCAGTTTATTGCCGGTGCCATTCAGCAAGGTCGTCAACTGGGCTTTAAAGTCAGTACTTTCCTGAGTAACGGCGATGATGCGCGTTTCCAGGACTTTGTTAATCAGGCGATCAGCCAGAAATACGATGGCATCATTCTCTCTCACGGCAAAGAACCCTACTCCACCGCTCTGGTGCAACACATTGTCGATGCAGGTATCAAACTGTCCGTCTTTGATACCCCGGTAAATACGCCGGTCAATGGCGTGACCGTCACTGCGCAAGACGATGCCTCGCTGGCGCAGGCGTCACTGGGTCAGTTGATCAGTGATTTCCATGGTAAAGCCAACATCATCAAACTGTGGGTCGCAGGCTTCCCGCCGCAGGAACGTCGCCAGGTGGTGTATGAGAAACTGCTGAAAGAGAATCCAGGCATTCATCAGCTGGAATCCATTGGCGCAGTTTCTACCGATGTACAGGGCGACACCGCCAACAAAGTGGGTGCGATCCTGGCAAAATATCCAAAAGGTAAAATAGATGCGATTTGGGCGTCGTGGGATGCGTTCAGTCAGGGTGCTTATAAAGCGCTACAAGAGAATGGTCGTACTGAAATCAAAATCTACAGTATTGACGTGTCCAACCAGGACTTGCAGTTGATGCATGAGAAGAACAGCCCATGGGTGCAGACGGTCGCGGTCGATCCAAAAACCATCGGTGCGGTCAATATGCGCTTAGTGGCCAATAAAATCGCGGGTGAAGCCACTCCGGCAAGCTACGAGTTTAAAGCGTCCTCCATTTCGCAGCAGTTGCTGAATAGCCAGCAAGGGGCGATTAACGTAGCAACCCTGAACAAGATTATTCCAGGCTGGGGTGTGAACAACGATTTTGTTGCGCCGTGGTTTGCCACGCTGGAAGCGAAGAACGCTAAGAAGTAATTCAGTGGCCGAATAGGGCATCCTGGCGGCGCTTCAAGCCGCCAGGATGATAGCCAAGGCCATACTCAAGGTTTTACCAACCCAACACTAGCTGCCGCTCCAATTGCGGATCCACCAGCGTCACATGCAATCCCACCAACCGCACGCCGCGCCCGGCACGCCTTTCATCCCATGCCTGCCGCGCCACTGCGATCATGTCATCCTTGTTCAACACCGGCCAGACATGCTCCTGCGTGGTCTGCTGGAAATCATTAAATTTGAGCTTCACGCCCTGACGCGCGATTTGCTTGTCGGGACGGATATTTGTCAGGCGTCGATCCAGCTCAGCATAGAGGTAATCAATGATTGCCAGACACTGTTCCCAGTTGTGGATGTCCTCCATCAATGTGCGTTCGACACCGAGCGATTTGCGTTCGCGCTCCACCACCACATCGCGTTCATCAATGCCGTTGCTGCGCTCCCAGAGCACGCGGCCGAATTTACCAAATCTCTTCAGCAGCAAGGCGAGATCGGCTCTCTGCACATCGGCGCAGGTGCGCAGTCCCATCTCTTCCAGTTTTTTTGTCGCCACTTTTCCTACGCCAGGAATTTTGCTCAACGGTAACGTCAGTAAAAAGTCCGGCATCACTTGCGGTGTAATGACGTATTGCCCGTTGGGCTTATTTAAATCGGAGGCGATCTTGGCGAGGAATTTGATCGGCGCAATGCCAGCCGAGGCGGTTAAACCGGTTTCGCGCAAGATATCGGCACGTATCGCCCGATCGGGAGAGCGTCGGGTAGGGAAAGAGTGTACGTCCTGGTGTAGGTCTTGGTGTGAGCAAAAGAAATAAAAAAAATATAGAAAGAGCAGTTCTTGTATCTGCTGTGTATAAGTTCTATAGCTTGAAGTGACATAGCATGTACATGTGTGCAATTCTCTAGTTGTTATACATACTTGATCTGT
>NZ_CAJCKS010000019.1:0-47613 GCF_903970985.1 Pantoea sp. ME81
ATCGCGGCCCTGTTCCGCGATAACGCGCTGATGCATCCCAACGGTAGCACGCGCCTTAAAGAGGGCGATGTGCTATGTGTGATTGGACGTGAACGTGATTTGCCCGCTTTGGGTAAAATGTTCAGTCAGTCTCCACCCGTCGCGCTCGATCAACGCTTCTTTGGTGACTTCATTCTGGATGCCGAGGCACGTTTACGCGATGTGGCGCAAATTTATGGGCTGGAACTCGATGAAACCACCAACGATCAGCAATCCCTCGGTCAACTGGTGATGGGCCTGCTGGGCAGTACACCGGTGGTGGGCGATCAGGTGGAGTGGAACCAATTGACCTGGACCGTGGCAGAGAAAGAGGACAACCAAATCGTTAAAATTGGCGTACGTGTCATGGAAGACAAGGAGTAATCCTAACCGCGAATACGCCAAAACTGCGCGTGAGCGACTATGATCACTGTTCCACCCAGCACAAACGGGAGAAGCGCATGGGACACGTGGTAAAGATTGGTCGTTACGAGATCGTTGATGCAGAACTGAATGCTGAAAAGCTCGATACCATCAGCATTCCCTGCAATACCAACCCCGGCCTGAGTTACCAACTCGATGGCTGGGATCATGAAACCAGCGTGCCGGCGTGGATTGATGGCGAGCCCGTCGATCTGCAGATCGGACACTATGACAAGCAACAAGACCGCTGGGTATTAAAAAAACCCGCCTGATGTACCCCCGCCGCCATCCGCTTCGTATGGCGGTCATTCCTAAAAGCAGTCTTAAAATGAAGCGTTCTATCTGTGTTTTTTTTGGTTTTAACCTTGTATTTCAATTAGCTAACTCACTATTTCACGCAGCATTTATTTCCTTTTAAGACTATTTCCATATTAACTCTGTCAAATAACTCCTGCATACTCTTAAACGTTGCTGCAGCTTTTCGTGACGTACATCACGTCTCAAACGGCCCTTTCCATGCAGCGCTTATGGCAGCATTGACTTATATCGCACTGAAAAATCATTTCTTTTTATTTTCGGTGGACAACTCCTGAGCGCGTACTTGATTCTGGTCAGGCCATCTTTTACTTAAGAAAAGAGAGCAGGTTTTATGGCAAGTACATTGGTAATGAATGATGCAACCCGCTCGTGGAGCGGATTGCGTAAAAATCTCATCGCAAAAGTCGCTTTAAGCTTTTCGGATTTAATTGCTCTGAATCTGGCTTTGTTTTTATCTGCAGCAACCGTTCAGGGTATTTGGGGAGAACTGGACACCTTTATTCCGCCGCAGCAGATTGAGTACCGCTTCATCGCTCAATTAGGGCTTTCTGTACTTTGCACCGCGTGGTTTTGGGTGCGCATGCGTCATTACACTTACCGCAAACCGTTCTGGTTCGAGTTAAAAGAGATTGTTAAAACCCTGTTCGTCTTCTCGCTGCTGGATTTGGCACTGATTGCCTTCTCCAAGTGGGATTTTTCGCGCATGGTTTGGGTGTTTAGCTGGACTTACGCACTGCTACTGCTGCCGCTGATGCGTGCGGTGGTCAAGCGTGCCATCAACCGCGCAGGTCAGTGGCAGAAAGAGACCATCATCATTGGTTCAGGCAAGAATGCCATGGAAGCTTATGCAGCCCTGCAGAGTGAGGAAATCCTCGGCTATAACGTCCAGGCTTTCATCTCACTGGAAGATGAGCACCACCCTGAGAACGTGAATGGTGTACCCGTGATCACCTGGAAAGACATCAACTGGCAAACGATGGATCGCGACAACACGCAATTTATCGTCGCCACTGAGTTTGAACAGCAGGTGGTGCGCGATAAATGGCTGAAGTTCCTGTCCAAAATGAAGTGCCGCTCCATCTCCGTGATTCCAACCCTGCGCGGTGTGCCGCTGTATGGCACTGATATGTCATTCATCTTCAGCCACGAAGTGATGATCCTGCGCGTCAGCAACAATCTGGCGAAACGCTCATCCCGCTTCCTCAAGCGTACTTTCGATATCGTGGTGGCATCACTGTTGCTGCTGTTCCTTGCCCCGGTATTTGGTCTGCTGTGTGCGATGGTGAAACGTGATGGCGGCAATGCCATTTATGGACATGAACGCGTTGGGCAAGACGGTGTGAAGTTTAAATGCCTGAAGTTCCGTTCGATGGTCACCAACTCGCAGGAAGTATTGCAAAACCTGCTGGCGACCAGTGAAGAAGCGCGTGCCGAATGGGATCGTGATTTCAAACTGAAGAACGATCCACGCATCACCAAAATTGGCGGCTTCCTGCGTAAAACCAGTCTCGACGAATTGCCGCAGTTGTGGAATGTGATTCGTGGTGAGATGAGTCTGGTGGGACCACGTCCGGTTATCGAAGCTGAGCTGGAACGTTACGCAGGGGATGTCGATTATTACCTGATGGCGAAACCGGGCATGACGGGTCTGTGGCAGGTGAGTGGTCGTAACGACATAGACTACGACACCCGCGTCTATTTCGATTCCTGGTATGTGAAGAACTGGGCGTTGTGGACCGATATTGCCATTCTGTTCAAAACCGCAGGCGTAGTGTTACGCCGTGACGGCGCTTACTGATCCTACCCTCGACGCGATGTCTGTGTTGGTCCAGCAGACATCGCTTTTTTATTCCTTTCTTTTTCCCGGCTAAGTCATTACCCTTCCCGCTTGTTTAACAGGACGTTTCTGGTTTCAGATGCAAAAATTTACCCTGCTGCTTTTAAGCCTGGTGCTGCTGGCACCGCTCGGCATCGATCTTTACCTTCCCACTCTGCCGCAAATCGCTGAAGGCCTGAACAGCCCGGTCAGTTTGATTCAGATTACCATTCCGCTGTTCTTACTGGTGATGGGCATCGGCCAACTGGTGACCGGACCTTTGGTGGATAATTTTGGCCGTAAGCCGATTGCGCTGATCGGCCTGGCACTCTACATCGTTGGTAGCGCTGTGGCTGCGACCGCCACCGTATGGCCGGTGTTCTTCCTCGCCCGTTTGATTCAGGGCTGCGCGGTCTGTTGCAGTGCTGTGGTGGCCTTCAGTGGCGTGCGCGATCGTTTAAGCGGTGATGAAGCCGCACGCGCCTATGGTTTCCTGAATGGTGCACTGAATATTGTGCCGGCACTGGCGCCACTGCTGGGCGGTATCCTTGCTGAAGCCTACGGCTGGCGTGCGCCCTTCTGGTTCCTGTGTGGCTATGCTGCCGTGATTGGTTTGATTGTGGTGTTCTGCCTGCCGGAAACCCGTCCTGCCGATACGCTGCGAGTTAAAGGATTGCCGCTGGCGCAGTACGCGGCGATTGCACGTGAACCGCGTTTTCTTGCCTTCGCCTTTGCCAATGCGGGTGCGCTCGGCATGGTGCTGACTTATGTGTCACTGGCACCCCACGTGCTGATGACGGAAGGGGGTCTGACGCCCCTGCAATTCTCCTTTGCCTTTGGTGCCAACGGCTTTTGGATCATGCTGGTCAGTGCGTTTGTGAATAAGACTATCCGTAAAGCCGGACGCCCGTTCTGCCTGGCGATGGGCTTCGTCACCATGCTGCTGGGTGCCATTCTGCTGCTGGCGGGAATGACGCTGTTGCCTGCCGTATGGCAGACACACTGGGCGCTGTATATGATTCCGGTGGCGGTATCGGTTGCAGGACTGGCCTTTACCGTTGGCCCGGCCACCAGCTACGCGTTAGAACCGTATCAGCAGCAGGCAGGCGTTGCCGCGGCATTGCAGGGGTTTATTCAGATGGCGTGCGGCGCGGGTGGTAGCCTGATGATTGTGGCATTGCCGGTTGCAGAAAAATCAGCACTGGCTTTGATGATGCTTTTAGGTGCAGCGCTGGCTCTGATTGCCTGGCGCTGCAGTAAGAAGATGCACGGCAGCGTGACCGCGCTTAAATAATCTCAACCGGTACGCGGGGCGCGAGTGCACACATCAGCTCGTAGCCCACCGTGCCGGCGGCTTTCGCCACCTCATCGATTTTCACCTGATTGCCCCACAGTTCCACTTTGGAACCAATCCCGGCCTGCGGACAAGGTTCGAGGTCAATCATCATCATATCCATGGAGATCGCGCCCAGCGTCTGGGTGCGAATACCGTCGACGCTCACTGGCGTGCCGGTTGGCGCATGGCGTGGATAGCCATCTGCATAGCCGCAGGCCACAATACCAATGCGCTGTGCGCCCAATGCATGATAGCGATAGCCATAGCCCACACCGTCACCGGCACTGAGCTGCTGCACACCAATGATTTCACTGTTCAGCGTCATCACAGGTTGCAAGCCGCTGCTGGCAATATCCTGCCAATTCCCACTTGGCGATGCGCCATAGAGAATGATCCCCGGACGCACCCAGTCAAAGTGCGCTTCAGGATGCCACAACGTGGCGGCAGAGTTGGAGAGCGAGCGCGGGCAATCCAAACCTTCGGCGGCCAGTTCAACGCGCTTCATCGGTTCGATAAGTCCTTCCGGGTTTTCCGCGTCCGCAAAATGCGCCATCAGCGTCATCTCACCGACGTTAGGGAGCGCACGCAGTTTCTGCCACGCCGCCTGAACCTGTTCAGGACGGAAACCCAGCCGATTCATGCCGCTGTTCATCTTCACATAGATATCAACCGGTGCAGAAAGTGAAGCTTTGGCCAGCGCCTGAATCTGCCAGTTGCTGTGCACGCTGGTGGTCAAGCGATAACGATCGATCAACGTTAGATCTTCAGCATGGAAGAAACCTTCCAGCAACAGAATCGGTTTTTTCCAACCCTGCTCACGCAACAGAATCGCTTCTTCCATATTCAACAGCGCGAAACCATCGGTCTCTGCCAGACTTTGCCAGACACGCGCGATACCGTGCCCGTATGCATTGGCTTTGACCACTGACCAAACCCGCGACTGCGGTGCAGCCTGCCGTACAATCGCCAGATTGTGGCGCAGCGCCTGTTGGTTAATGGTGGCGCCAGTAGGACGTGACATGCTTGTGCTCTCCCTGAGGTCTCAACGCGCCGCGTTAGCGTTACGCAACGGCGACGAATGGGGTTCGAAACCCGGCAGGTAGCGCAGTACTGACAAATCGTCTGCGGCAATCGCCGGTTTCTGACCGGAAATCAAATCAGCCAATAGCTGACCGGAACCACAGGCCATGGTCCATCCCAGCGTTCCGTGACCGGTGTTGAGATAGAGATTGGACAGCGGCGTACGCCCGACAATCGGCGTGCCGTCCGGCGTCATCGGACGCAATCCTGTCCAGAACGTGGCCTGTTCAACAAAACCGCCTTCAGGATAGAGATCGCTGACCACCATCTCCAGCGTTTCACGTCGTGCAGGCGTCAGTTTGGTGTTAAAACCAACAATTTCCGCCATGCCTCCCACGCGAATGCGATCGTCAAAGCGCGTGACCGCCACTTTATAGGTCTCATCGAGGATGGTGGACACCGGCGCAGCGTCGGGATTCTTAATCGGAATGGTGAGGGAATAGCCTTTTAGCGGATAAACCGGAATTGAGACGATATCTTTAAGCAACGCGGTCGAGTAGGAACCAAAGGCCACCACATAGGCATCCGCTTTAACCACCTCATCACCACACTTCACACCGTAAATGCGATTGCCTTCACGCAGCAGTTGATCAACCTGAGTGTCATAGCGGAAGGTGACACCCGCAGCGGCTGCCATCTCGGCCAGGCGCTGCGTAAACAGCTGGCAGTCTCCGGTTTCATCGTTCGGTAAACGCAGCCCACCGGTCAGTTTGTGTGCGGTCGTGGCCAGCGCCGGTTCAACGCTGTGGAGCTGGTGTGCTTCCAATAGTTCGTATGGCACGCCGGCTTCTTTGAGCACGGCAATATCTTTGCTGGCGCTCTCAAACTGTTGCTGAGTGCGGAACAACTGCAAGGTGCCACCCTGCCGGCCTTCATAGGCGATACCGGTCGAGGCGCGCAATGCTTTCAGGCAATCACGACTGTATTCCGCGATACGTACCATGCGTCCTTTGTTTTCCTGATAATGGCGCATGTCACAGTTACGCAGCATGTTCCACATCCATTCCAGCTGGAACTTACTGCCGTCGAGGCGAACGGCCAATGGCGCGTGACGCTGAAACATCCATTTTACCGCTTTAAGCGGCACGCCCGGTGCCGCCCAGGGCGCTGCATAGCCCGGAGAGATCTGGCCCGCATTACCCGCGCTGGTTTCCAGCGCTGCGCCAGGTTGGCGATCGATGACCGTTACCTCATGTCCAGCCTGCGCCAGATACCAGGCACTCGCCACTCCCACGACACCACTTCCAAGAATCACTACGCGCATAAGCCCCTCGTCGCAGCAAAAGCATAATCAACTATGAATACTGCCTGCATTAGCATAACCAGACAGCACTTCTCATCTTACATTCGACAGACATATTTCACATGTTTTTCACCTTCCTGCACACAGAAATCATGAGGTAGTGCAAAAATCAGGATTTTTTATGCCATAAAACCATTAACCAGCAATTTATTATGCGCAAGGCAGTGCTTTTCTCTTTTTTCAGGAGAAAGCGCCGCAGTCATATAATGCACTTATAAACAGAGTTTTATTCTGCAAATTAATCCAAAACCAACAGTTGTCATTAGTAATGACTTAAGCGTCGATTTTTGAATGATTTTCTGCCAAAAGAATTCGATTGAGTTCCGGTTTCGGATAAGCGACAGTGGACTATCATTGAAGTGTTCGCTCAGTTTTATTGGGCCGTCTTTCTCAGGATGAAGCCTTAAACGATCGTGACAGGTGACAATCCGTTGCCTGCCGCTTGCAAAACAGAGGTGCGCTATGACGACAATCTTTGACGAGCCAACCCGGAGCAGTAAACGACTCAGTGATGGACCCGACTGGACCTTCGAACTGCTTGATGTCTATCTGGCGGAAATCGACCGTGTAGCGAAAAGCTACGGGCTTGATACCTATCCGCATCAAATCGAAGTCATCACCTCCGAACAAATGATGGATGCCTACTCCAGCGTGGGTATGCCGATTAACTACGCCCACTGGTCGTTCGGCAAAAAATTCATTGAAACCGAACAACGCTATAAACATGGCCAGCAGGGTTTAGCGTACGAAATCGTCATCAACTCCAATCCTTGTATTGCCTATCTAATGGAAGAGAACACCATGACCATGCAGGCGCTGGTGATGGCGCACGCGTGCTATGGGCACAACTCTTTCTTTAAAAATAACTATTTATTCCGCAGCTGGACCGATGCCAGCTCCATCGTCGATTACCTGTTATTCGCGCGTAATTACATCACCGATTGTGAAGAGCGATATGGCGTCGAAGAAGTGGAGCGGCTGCTCGACTCTTGCCATGCTCTGATGAACTACGGCGTGGATCGCTATAAACGTCCGCAAAAGATCTCGCTGCAGGAAGAGAAAGCGCGGCAAAAAAGCCGTGAAGAGTATCTGCAAAGCCAGGTAAACACCTTATGGCGCACCCTGCCGCGTAAAGAGAAGGAGTCCGTGCACGTGGAAGCGGCGCGCTATCCTTCGGAACCGCAGGAAAACTTACTCTACTTTATGGAAAAAAACGCCCCGCTGCTGGAGTCCTGGCAACGCGAGGTGCTGCGCATCGTGCGCAAGGTCAGCCAGTATTTCTACCCGCAGAAACAGACGCAGGTGATGAACGAAGGATGGGCGACGTTCTGGCATTACACCATCCTCAACCATCTCTACGACGAAGGGAAAGTGTCGGAACGCTTTATGATGGAGTTCCTGCACAGCCACACCAATGTGGTGTATCAGCCACCGTATAACAGCCAGTGGTATAACGGCATAAACCCTTATGCTTTGGGCTTCGCCATGTTCCAGGATATCAAGCGTATCTGCCAAGCACCGACGGAAGAGGATCGCTACTGGTTCCCGGACATCGCGGGTTCCGACTGGCTGAAAACGCTGCACTTTGCCATGCGTGAATTTAAGGATGAGAGTTTCATCAGCCAGTTCCTGTCACCCAAAGTGATGCGCGACTTCCGCCTGTTTACGGTAATGGATGACGATCGCAATAACTTCCTGGAAATTGCCGCGATCCACGATGAGGCAGGCTATCGCGCCATCCGCCAGCAACTGTCAGCACAGTACAACCTGAGTAATCTGGAGCCTAACATTCAGGTCTATAATGTGGATCTGCGCGGTGACCGTTCGCTGACCTTACGCTACGTGCCACAGCAACGTGCGCCGCTGGATAAAAGCCGCCGCGAAGTGCTGAAGCATGTGCATCGGTTGTGGGGTTTCGATGTGATTCTGGAACAACAGAACGAAGATGGCAGCGTTGAGCTGCTGGACCGGTCGCCAACACGTGGACCCGCACTGTAAACATAAAAAAACCGGACTGTTAAAGTCCGGTTTTCTTTTAGCGCTTGCTGGCTAAATCATCGGGCATGCTTTTTTGCATGCTATGCCAGATCTCGCCACTGCGACGACCATACTCACGTACCGTATCGACAATCTGGTCCTGCGTGGGATTCGCACTGCACAAATCCGCCAGTTGACGATAGAAGCTACGAGCCTGCTGACGCGCCTCGGGATTAGAGAAGTAGTGGCGCCCCACGCGGGTGTACAGCCCTTTTAAACCGTTCAGGATCAAACCATAAATCGGGTTACCGGAGGCAAAGGCCAAACCACGGAACACGCGATAATCCAGTTCGGTGTAGGCTTCTGCTTTATCCTCTTCGCTCAGTGCAGTTTCCAGCACTTCGCGCGCTTTGTCCGGATGATGACGCAATGCACGACTAATAAAGATCGAGGCGATGTTGGTACGCACCGACAGCAGATTATCAATCAACTGCGGTACGCTATCGTGATCGAGGCGGGCAAGCGTTTCGAGAATGTTTAGACCGGAGGTTTCCCAGAAATCATTCACGCGCGTGGGTTTACCATGTTGAATGGTTAACCATCCATCGCGTGCCAGACGCTGTAAAACTTCACGCAGCGTGGTGCGCGTGACACCAATCAGTTCAGAAAGCTCACGTTCAGCAGGCAGAATAGACCCCGGCGGAAAGCGACTGTTCCAGATGCTTTCAATAATATACTCTTCAGCAAATCCTGCGGGGCTTTGCGCCTTAATCACCATAGCATTTATTTCTCATTGCTTTCTTTGTCGTAATGGCACTCATCATACCAGAGCGGCTATAGCGGAAATAGACTGACAACCGATTAAAAGCGCGCGCTGGCGCAAAAATCAGCGGTGTTTTTAACCGGTCAGACGGCAACGCACTCGTTTGCGTGGTATGGACCTTCAGCCACCTCCGCTTGATCAGTAAATGCGCTTTATATGGCCTGGATCAGGCTTAAGTCATTTTTGTACATGATTTTTTCCCCTTACCTGGCTGGCACGGTTACGCTTTTGGTTTACACTGCGAAGCATTAATGGTTACAGGATAAGCAATATGTTGCGATATTTGAATCAATGCTCACGAGGACGCGGGGCATGGTTATTGCTGGCTCTGACAGCACTGGCTTTTGAACTGACTGCACTCTTCTTTCAACACGTCATGGGACTGAAGCCCTGCGTGATGTGTATCTACGAACGTTGTGCGCTGTTTGGCGTCATGGGCGCAGGTATCGTTGGCGCGTTCGCCCCGAATTCCCTGCCACTGCGCTGGGCCGCTATCCTGATTTGGCTTTACAGCGCTTATAAGGGATTAATGCTTTCTATTGAACATACAAATATTCAGCTGCACCCGAATCCGTTTGTCACTTGTGACTTTGCCGCACGCTTCCCGACCTGGCTGCCGTTGGATAAATGGCTGCCATCGGTATTTGTCGCCAGCGGTGATTGTGCCGAACGCAGCTGGACATTCCTGACCTGGAGTATGCCGCAATGGATGATCGTCATCTTTGCCGCGTATCTGCTGGTTGGAGCACTGGTGCTGATTGCCCAGCCGTTTAAGCCAAAACGCCGCGATCTGTTTAGCCGCTAATCAAAACGAAACAGGCAGCTCTCGCTGCCTGTTATCACGTCAACCGTTACGATCGGGCCGATCGATAATGTGATCTTCCCAGTCGCGCACTTCGCTTTCCCGTACCGCGATATAACGCACCGAGATACGCTGCGCATGCATCGCTTTTTTCGAACCGGCCACCAATGGATGCCAGGCAGGCAATGTGCCGCCTTCGCCTAACAGACGATAGGCGCAGGTGCGCGGCAGCCAGTTAAAGGTGGTGAGGTTTTCACGCGTCAGCTTGATACAGTCCTCTTCAAATTCAAACCGGCGCTCGTAGTTACGGCACTGGCAGGTTTTGATGTTCAGCTGATTGCAAGCCACATTGGTGAAGTAGATTTCGTCGGTGTCCGCATCCTGCAACTTGTTCAGGCAGCACTGGCCGCAGCCGTCGCACAGTGATTCCCACTCTGCATCGTCCATTTGGTCAAGGCGTTTTGTCTGCCAGAAAGGTTGTTCAGTCATGATCGCGGTCCGGGTTGTGCAATAAGACCGCACCTTATAAAGGGTTAGGTGCGGTGATGCAAGTTTTACAGTACGCGGGTGGTAATTCCGTGACCGGCCAGCGAGATTTCGAGTTTATCGCCAGATCGCATTGGCCCGACACCTTCCGGGGTACCCGTCAGGATCACATCGCCGGCGCGCAGCGTAAAGTACTGGCTCATGTAAGCAATCAGCGGCAGGATTTTGTGAATCATATCCGCTGTGCTGCCATGCTGGCGCACTTCGCCATTCACCACCAGTTTCAGTTCGGTATCCTGCGGGTCGCCGCTGAATTCAGAAACTGGAATGAAACCTGACAGCGGGCAAGAGTTATCGAACCCTTTGGATTTTTCCCACGGCTGACCGGCTTTTTTCAATCCCGCCTGTACATCGCGCAGCGTCAGATCCAGTGCCACACCATATCCGGCAATCGCTTTGACCACATGCTCTTCCGTTGCCTGTTTCAGCGTTGAGCCAATCAACACCGCCAGTTCCACTTCGTGATGCACTTCGCCGAAGTTGGCTGGAATTGAAAGCGGCTGACGCAGATCGCACACCGCCGTTTCCGGTTTGATAAACACCACCGGTTCTGTCGGCGTGGCACTGCCCATTTCCTTGATGTGCTTCGCATAGTTGCTGCCCACGCAAACCACTTTGCTGACGGGATAATCCAACAAAGCGCCCTGCCAGTTACGATGCTGATACATGCTGTTCCCCTGCATTAGTTGTGTTTGATGCCAGTCTGACTGGCGGATAGGTCAGGTTCAGTGCCGGAACGCGGCAAGCTGAGGAGGATTATATTAGCGGTTTTATGGCAGCAGACGTGGCGGAAATTGTCAAAAGTCGTTAATCATACGCAACAAACAGGATCACAACCTGGAATTATTGCCCGCAATAATGCTTTAAAGCGGGCGAATAATTAATGCAAATAACACTGAGGATTTTTACAGGGAATATTTACAGATGAATCCGAATTAAACTTTTTTACTCTGATCAAGATGAATGTTGAGCAGACTTTCAACCGGTGGTGGGATCTGTAAATAATAGCCTTGATCGCTCAAACCTTGCTTAACTTTATTGATATCTGCATTAGCCAGTTTGTGGCGTTTGTCCAGTGATAGCACCATTGCTAGCTGGGGTTTACCAAAGCCACGCAGCAGTTCTTCCGGAACGCGCGAAAAATCGTCTTTTTTTTCAACATAAAGATAAGTTTGTTCACGTTGCGGGCTTCTATAGATCACACAAAACATATTTTTTACTCGAATTAACCTGTGGCGTCACTTGCCTGAATATAGCAGTAACTATAACATGCTTGCAGAACTTCGAATATTGACCGTTTGATGTTAATGACGATTTTATCGACGTACATCTTAGGGTCGTAAAACAGGACTGAGTCAGGACAGATGTCGCAAACGCCAATCGAATTCAAGGGAAGCAGTTTTACCCTGTCAGTGGTTCATCTGCACCATTCACAACCCGAGGTGATTCGTCAGGCGCTGCAGGACAAAATCGACCAGGCACCTGCGTTTTTGCAGAATGCGCCGGTGGTGCTCAATGTGTCAGCGCTGAACGGTGACATCAACTGGAAGCAGATGCAGCAGGCGGTCATCGCCACCGGTTTGCGCATTGTCGGTGTCAGTGGTTGTAAAGATGAAGCCCTGAAAAAGATGATTGCCCGAGCAGGCTTGCCGGTGTTGTCAGAAGGCAAAGAGAATCGCAAGCGTGTGGAAGCGCCAGTGGTTGAAGAAGCCCCGCCTATCCTGGCGCCGGTCGCTGAAACCGCCAGCAAAACTCGCATCATCAATACGCCAGTGCGCTCAGGCCAACAAATTTACGCACGGCATGCCGACCTTATCGTCACCAACAGCGTCAGCGCCGGTGCCGAACTGGTGGCAGACGGCAATATTCATATTTACGGCATGATGCGTGGTCGTGCGCTGGCGGGTGCCAGTGGCGAACGTGACAGCCAGATTTTTTGTACCAACCTCGCAGCCGAGTTGGTCTCTATTGCCGGGGAATACTGGATCATGGATCAGATTCCGGCGGAATTTTTTGGTAAAGCCGCGCGCCTGTGCCTTAAAGAGGGCGCGCTCACCATTCAGACACTTTATTAGGCCCCTTTTCTTTCGTTAAGGAAATCAACATTTATGGCACGCATCATTGTAGTTACATCGGGTAAAGGGGGCGTTGGCAAGACCACGTCAAGCGCGGCCATCGCAACCGGTTTAGCGCAGAAGGGCAAGAAAACTGTCGTGATCGATTTTGATATCGGTCTGCGTAACCTCGACCTGATCATGGGCTGTGAACGCCGTGTGGTTTATGACTTCGTCAACGTCATCCAGGGCGATGCAACCTTGAACCAGGCACTGATTCGTGACAAGCGCACGGAGCAACTCTATATCCTGCCTGCTTCACAAACACGTGATAAAGATGCGCTGACCCGCGAAGGCGTGGAAAAAGTATTAAACGACCTGGCCGCGATGGAGTTCGACTTCATCGTATGCGATTCCCCTGCGGGGATCGAAACCGGTGCGTTGATGGCACTGTACTTTGCGGATGAAGCGATTATCACCACTAACCCGGAAGTCTCTTCCGTGCGTGACTCCGACCGCATCCTTGGCATTATCTCTTCTAAATCGCGTCGTGCTGAAAACAGCCAGGACCCGGTGAAAGAGCATCTGCTGCTGACACGTTACAACCCAGGCCGCGTGACGCGTGGCGACATGCTGAGCATGGAAGACGTGCTGGAGATTCTGCGTATACCACTGGTGGGTGTGATCCCGGAAGATCAGTCGGTACTTCGCGCTTCTAACCAGGGTGAGCCGGTCATTCTCGACGCTAACTCTGACGCCGGTAAAGCTTACGCTGATACCGTAGATCGCCTGCTTGGCGAAGAACGCCCCTTCCGCTTTATTGAAGAAGAGAAGAAGGGTTTCCTGAAACGCCTGTTCGGGGGATAACCAATGGCATTATTAGATTTCTTTTTATCCCGTAAGAAGAACACAGCCAACATAGCCAAGGAAAGGCTGCAAATTATCGTAGCCGAGCGCAGAAGGGGCGACAGTGAGCCCCATTATCTGCCGCAACTGAAGCGCGATATTTTGGAAGTGATCTGTAAGTACGTGAAAATTGACCCGGATATGGTGACCGTTCAGCTGGATCAGAAAGGGGACGATATCTCCATCCTGGAACTCAACGTCACACTGCCGGAGACGGAGACGGAAGACGTTCCTAAATGATTGTAGCGGGTTCCTGATTTTCCCCTGCGTTGTGCGCAGGGGAAAACATTCCGCTTATAGCGCCTGCAGGATCTCGTCGATTCGCTTTTGCAGCAATTCACCACGCCAGCCAGTCAGTAATTCTGGTGTACGGCATCCGCTTTTCAAGCCCCAGTATACGCTTAACACCTGATTGATTTGGCGACGTGAAGCCAATAGCTCCTGACTGAAACCCGTCTCTTCGCTTACCTGTAACACCAGCGCTTTGATTGCTTTAAATGCCTGTTTGTAATGCGGATGGTCAATCAGATTGGGCAACGGTTGTGGTAAGGTCGCTTCATCCTGTGCCTGCGCTTCCGCCACCAGCGCCACCATCGCTTTCCCGTGGAAGCGAATCTCGTGACCGTTCAGGCCCAAATGATCGAGCTCACCCAGGCTACCCGGCATAAAGCGCGCCACTTTCCAAAGATTCTCTTCACGCACCACAAAATTCACGGCCATGTCTTTCTGACGGGCGATGTTCAAACGCCATGCCGCCAGGCGTTGCAGCGCTGCCAACTGGCGCGGTCGCAACTGCCATGCGTTGGTGATGTCGCGCCATGCATCCTCTGGCTGTAAAACGTCAAGACGACGCTGGCAAAGATTATCGCATTCGCTCAGCGCTGCAGCCATGTTGCCTGCGGCGTGCGTCTGCTCAACTAACTGATGGGCAATCGGCAGAAGATAAGCGACATCTGCTGCGGCATAGTCGCATTGACGCTCAGTGAGCGGGCGCGCCAGCCAGTCAGTACGGGATTCGCTCTTATCCAGTTCGATTTGGTTAAAGTGATTAACCATCGAAGCGAAGCCCCATGACAGCGGCTGCCCAGCGAAGGCCGCCAGGATTTGGGTATCGATCATCGGATCAGGCAGGCATTTAAAACGATGCAAGAAAACTTCAAGATCTTCGCCACCGGCGTGCAGGAATTTCGTCACCTGTTTGTCTTGCAGCAGTGCGATGAACGGCGTCCAATCACTGATGTTGAGCGGATCGATCAGAACCAGTTGTTCACCATCGAACAGCTGGATCAGACCCAACTGCGGATAGTAAGTGCGCGTGCGCACGAATTCAGTATCCAGCGCAACGGCATTATGCTGGCGCGCTTGTTCGCACACGGCAGCCAGCTGGCTGTTTTGGTCGATCAGGGTGTAATTCACGTATTCATTCTCGCTGCGGCACACTTCGCGCAGCGCTCCATGTTAAAAGCAATAAAAACGCCGGACTGAGCCGGCGTTAACCTGGAGAGAAAGGCAGCTTACTGCCCTTCTCGCTTCGCCTCGTCACGCAATTCGCGGCGCAAAATTTTGCCCACGTTGGTCTTCGGCAGCTCATCTCTAAACTCGATAATCTTCGGCACTTTGTAGCCGGTGAGCTGACGGCGGCAATGATCCAGCACTTCTTCTTTCGTCAGTGACGGATCCTTTTTAACGATGCACACTTTCACCGCTTCGCCGGAAAGGTCGCTGGGAACACCGATTGCGGCGGCTTCGCGCACTTTCGGATGCTGCATCAGCACATCTTCGATTTCGTTAGGATACACGTTAAAGCCTGACACCAGAATCATGTCTTTCTTACGATCGACGATGCGAATAAAACCTTCGCCATCAACGGTAACAACATCACCGGTGTGCAGCCAGCCATTTTTCAACACTTCTTCGGTGGCATCCGGTCGCTGCCAGTAACCGACCATCACCTGTGGACCACGAATACAGAGTTCACCCGGTTCACCTGGCGCCACATCGTTATCTTCGTCATCGACGATACGCACATCCGTGGAGGGTACAGGAAGACCGATGCTGCCGGTGTGGCAAGTGATGTCATACGGATTGACCGATACCAGTGGTGAACATTCAGTCAAACCATAACCTTCGAGCAGATAATGCCCGGTGAGTTTTTCCCAACGCTCAGCCACGGCCTTTTGCACGGCCATGCCGCCGCCAGCAGAAAGACGCAGCGTGGAGAAATCGAGCTTATTAAAGTTTTCGTCGTTGAGCAGCGCGTTAAACAGCGTATTGACGCCGGTAATGGCGGTGAACGGGAATTTGCTTAGCTCTTTGACAAAACCGGGGATATCACGCGGATTGGTGATCAGCAGGTTGGTACCGCCGAGATCGAGAAACAGCAGGCCGTTTACCGTTAACGCAAAGATATGGTAGAGCGGGAGTGCCGTGACCACCTGCTCTTTGCCCGCACGCAGCAGTTTGCCATAAGTAGCTTTGGTCTGCTCCAGGTTTGCCTGCATGTTACCGTGAGTTAGCATCGCGCCCTTGGCGACGCCGGTGGTGCCGCCGGTGTATTGCAGGAATGCCAGGTCACTGTTAGACAGCGTCGGACGCTGGTAAGTCATCTGCGCGCCCTGCTGCAGTGCGCTGCGGAATGGCACCGCACCTGGCAGATGGTATTTCGGCACCAGCTTCTTAACATACTTCACCACGAAATTGACCAGCGTGGCTTTGACCGGGGCAAGCTGGTCACCCATGCGCGTCAGCATCACGTGCTTGATCGGCGTTTCCGCGACGACTTTTTCCAGCGTGTGGGCAAAGTTGGACACAATGACAATCGCGCTGGCGCCACTGTCATTCAGCTGATGTTTCAGCTCACGCGGCGTGTAGAGCGGGTTAACGTTGACCACCACCATACCCGCACGCAGCACGCCAAACAGCGCCACCGGATATTGCAGCAAGTTTGGCATCATCAGCGCCACGCGGTCGCCCTGCTTCAGGCCCAACCCTTGTTGCAGCCAGGCCGCAAAGTCACGACTTTGTTTATCCAGCTGACGATAGGTCATCGGCTGACCCATATTAATAAACGCCGTTTGATCGGCATACTGCAATGCTGCGTGCTCGAAAAGTTCGACCAAAGAGGTATAACGGTCCGCATTAATCTCCGCAGGAACATCTGCCGGATAGCGTTTAAGCCAAACCTTATTCAAAGAATCACCCCGATATTCTTGTTGCGTAGCCATCGCCGCCTCTGCAATCAGTGTTGTTAACAATATTTTAACTGATTGTACCAGTTTGCCTGTTTCGGCATTTTCAGGTTGCGAAGCGCATCACTAAATTTCGCGCATCGGTTGCGCGCCCAATAAAAAAGCCCGGTCGCGAGCACCGCGACCGGGCCGTCAAATAATGAAGATGAATTATTCGGTCAAGATAGTTTCCACCTGCGCGGGACCGGTATTCATGTTCATCCCCCAATAAGGATTAGGCCCCCAGTAACCCGGATGACGACGCGTTGGCCCATACCAAATCCAGGGATCGATAGGCTGCGGTGGCGTCATCACCTGCTGAGTCAGGTGCCAGCGCTGATAGCCGCGCACATCCACCACCACAAAGTTGTAGCTGGCTTTACCAATCTCACCCTTTTCGGTACCTTTGATATTACCCAGTACCGTGACGTACTGATTGTTCAGATCCACCGGATCAACAAAACCGCGAATGTCGGCGAAAATACGCCCAACCGATGCGGAACCTAAACGCGGCCGCGCACTGTCATCCAGCGGTTGGGTGGCGATCTCCAGGCGCGTCACGCCCGTCAGATTGGTGACTTTCACCACTTTACCGCCAAAACGTGACTCCTGACCGACATACAGCTGCGGCGCATTCATCACGCGTAATAAATCTTGCTGTGGAAGTTGAGAACTCCCTTTAATGGAATCTGGCACCGAAACGCAGCCGCTGAGCAACAGCGCGCAGGCTAACAGAGCGCCAGACATCCCTTTACGACTTATTGGCATAGCACTTCTCCTGTTATTTCTCAGTTAGACTGGGCGCTTACGGAATAGTTGCGTGGCGCTTAACGGCCCGGCAACTTTTTCCATGCCACTTCATTACGCAGGTAAACCGGCTCGGCATTCTCCACCGCCACCGACTCACCGCGCTGCCAGGCACTCAATGCCAGCGGCAGCATATCCTCCGCTGCTGGCAGCGTCACTTCTGTGGTCACTAAGGTTGCGCCCGTCGAGCTTAACAGATGCGGATAAGCCGCCCAGCCGGTGCCGACCGTTGCCCACTCGCCGCTTAGCTGGGCAATGCGCGCCTGCACATCTTCGGGTTTCAATACGGCTTCCGATTCTGCACCTTGCCATTCACCGTTAGCATCACGCTGGTATTCGGCCCAGTAAACCTCGCCCATACGCGCGTCGATGGCGGCCAGCACGCGTTCAGCACCGGTTAAGCGCCATGCGCCCTGAGCCATAGTCGCGAGAGAAGAGACGCCGATCATCGGCAAGTTCGCGCCCAGCGCCAGCCCTTGCGCAATACCAATGCCAATGCGCACGCCAGTGAAACTACCCGGTCCACGGCCAAACGCCAGCACGTCAAGCGCAGTCAGATCCAGCTGCTGCGCCTGCAACAGCTCCTGGACCAGCGGTAAGATGCGTTGGGTGTGATCGCGCGGGGCGATTTCAAAGCGGGCATCGATCTGCTGCTGATTGAGCAGCGCGGCAGAACAGGCTTCTGTCGCCGTGTCCAGAGCTAAAATTCGGGCGGACATAACAACCTCTGAAAGTCAAAATGGCGCGCATCTTAACACAGCCTGGCACAAATTAGTGCTTCTCTGGCTGGCGGACGAAAGCGATGGCGCGCTGCAAATCGCGGGTACGCGGCGTGGGTGGCAGACTATTGAGGAACAACCCGCCATACGGACGCGATACCAGGCGCTGATCGCAAATCACCAGCACGCCACGATCGTCAGTATCACGAATCAAACGGCCAACCCCCTGCTTCAGGGTGATAACCGCATCCGGCAGTTGCACATCATTAAAGGGATCGCCGCCACGCAGGCGACAATCTTCCATGCGCGCTTTCAGCAACGGATCTTCCGGCGAAGTAAACGGCAGCTTATCGATAATCACCAGTGACAGCGCATCGCCACGCACATCAACGCCTTCCCAGAAACTGCTGGTCGCCACCAGCAAGGCGTTGCCGGCCTCGAGGAACTGCTTCAGCAGCTGGCCTTTACTGGTTTCTCCTTGCAACAACACCGGCAAAGTCATCGAGGCACGAAATTCGGCGGCCAGTTCGCGCATCATCTTGTGCGAAGTACAGAGGAAGAAGCAGCGTCCTTTATTGGCATCGATCAGCGGTTTCATCATCTGTGCCAGCTTACGGGCACCGCCGGGTTGATTGGGTTCCGGCATATTGCGAGGCACACATAACAGCGCCTGCTGAGTGTAATCGAAAGGACTGTCGAGAATCATGGTGGTGGCTTTATCGACGCCCAATCGGCTGGAGAAGTGGCTCATCTGCTCATTCACCGCCAGCGTGGCGGAGGTGAATACCCACGCCGCTTTACGGTTATCCATCACTTCACGAAAACGTTCGGCCACCGATAGCGGGGTTAACGCCAGCGTAAAGTGGCGGCTGGTGCACTCATACCAGTAGCTAAAGCCGGGTTCATCAATGGCGCGCAGGCGTTTCAGACGGGTGCGATACAGTGCCGCGCGTTCGAATGCCGCGTCCAGCAACGCCGAACGCCCCAGCGACAATTTGATGACGTCGTAGCAAAGCTCCAGCGCATCATCCAGCAGGGTCAACATGCGCATGATGTTGTTGTCGCTTAGCAGGTCACGCAGATTGCCGCGAAAACCCGGCTCGCCGAGCGTTAAACGGAAATCCTGCGCGCACTGTGCCAGACGGTCGGCTGATTTCTGTAGCTGCTGCACGTCGCGCACCTCAGTGCGATAGGCAATAATGATGTCTTTGGCGAGGTCCTGCAGTTGGCGGCTCGAAAGTTGCTGACCAAAGTATTGACTGGCGATATCGGGTAACTGATGCGCTTCATCGAAGATCATCACATCCGCTTCCGGGATCAGCTCGCCAAAACCACCCTCTTTGACCACCAGATCGGCAAGGAACAGATGATGGTTCACCACCACCACATCGGCATCCATGGCTTTTTTACGCGCTTTCACCACAAAGCAATCTTTGTAGAGCGGGCAATCGCTGCCGAGGCAGTTATCGTTAGTGCTGGTGACAAACGGCCAGATCGGACTGTCTTCGGCCACGCCGGAACAGCTGCTGACATCGCCATCTGAAGTTTGATTTGACCAGCTGCGCACGTTGATCAAATCCCCAAGCGCCTGTACGGTGAGATCGCCACCGGTCTGATTCTGCTGTTCCAGACGTTCGATGCATAAATAGTTGGAACGTCCCTTCAGCAGGGCAGTTTTACCGCTGAACTTCAGGGCACGAGCAATGGTGGGCAAATCGCGGTTATACAGCTGATCCTGTAGTGCTTTGGATCCGGTCGAGATAATGACCTTTTTTTTCGCACGCAATGCGGGTGCCAGATAGGCATAGGTTTTACCGGTACCGGTGCCGGCTTCGACCACCAGCTCACCGCCCTTCTTCACCGCTTCCATGACCGCTTGCGCCATTTCACGCTGCGCGGCACGCGGTTTGAAACCTGGAATAGCCTGCGCCAGCGCGCCATCAGCTGCAAAATCGTCTGCCACACATCCTCACCGATTGGTCAAAAACACTGTAATTATGTCAGGATTCCCCTGAGGCGACCACAACAGATGACAGCGCCCTACAGGATATGGCAGGCTAGCGCAGCGAAATTACAGGAGAACACCATGACCATTACGCGTATTGATCCCGCACCCCGCATGTCAGAAGCCGTTGTGCATAACCAGACCGTCTATTACACCAGCGTGCCAGAAAATCTGGATGACGATGCCGAAGCGCAAACCGCCAACGCGCTGGCGGTGATTGACGCGATTCTGACCCGAGTCGGATCAGACAAAAGTAAGATCCTTGATGCCACAATCTTCCTGGTCGATAAAGCTGACTTTCCGGCCATGAACCGTGCATGGGATGCGTGGGTTTCACCTGACAACGCGCCGGTGCGTTGCACCGTGCAAGCCGACTTGATGAATCCGAAGTACAAAGTGGAAATCAAAATCATCGCCGCACTGTAACCCTTTCGGGCGTTATTCGTCTTCTTCGTCGTCTTCGAACATCGCCCGAATCGATTCACCCTGATAGCTCTGGCGGATCTCGTGTGCCACCTGCGCAATCGCCTGACCACTCGCCATGCCACCCGCCATCAATTCCTGGATACGTTCCACAGCTTGCTGCTGCTGTTCATGAGATAAAGCCGGAAGACCTGTAAACATTATTTGCTCCTGGTGCAAAGGGGGGACGCATTATTCCATGAGGAACAAACAGGTGCCAGCGACAAAAAAATGTGCCAGGCTACGCGCCTGCTTGTTGGATTAATTAGCCCGATGATCGTAAACACCCTTAACCTGAAGTATACGCCGGATGCGCTGTTGCACCGTTTTTCTGCGCTTGCTCATCGTCCCTGGGCGATGTTGCTCACCTCTGGACATGCCGACCATGCCGATAATCGTTTTGACATTTTAACGGCGGATCCCCTTGCCACGCTTACCACGCGTGGCGAGATGACGGAAATCGACTGTGATGGCAAGGTGATCCTCTCCGCCGATGATCCACTGCACCTGGTGCAGCAACAGTGCGAAATGCTGGGAGCGACTCCACTGTTTGATGCTGATCTGCCTTTCCAGGGCGGCGCGCTGGGTTTGTTTGGTTATGATCTGGGACGCCGCTTTGAAATCTTACCGCAGCGCGCTGAGCAGGATCTGACAACCCCGGATATGGCAGTCGGCATCTACGATTGGGCTTTGATCGCGGATCATCATCAGCAAAAACTCACCCTGATTTCACTCACCGATGCCGGGCAACGCTGGCAGTGGTTGCAGGCACAAGCGATTCCGCAGCCTAAAGCTTTTGCGCTAACCAGCGACTGGCAGTCAAACCTTAGTTTTGATGAATATGCCGCGCGTTTTGCACAGGTTCAACATTACATTCAGGCCGGTGATTGCTATCAGGTGAATCTGGCGCAACGCTTTCAGGCTCGCTATCACGGCGACGAGTGGCTGGCCTTTTTACGACTCAACCGTGCCAACCGCGCGCCCTTCAGTGCATTTATCCGCTTGCCTAAGAGCGTCATTCTTAGCCTGTCACCGGAACGCTTTCTCTCATTGCAGCAGCAGGAGATTGAGACCCGACCGATTAAAGGCACTTTGCCACGCTTAGCCGATCCAGAAGCCGATCGCTTGCAGGCTGAGAAACTGGGCCATGCGGAAAAAGATCGCGCCGAGAACCTGATGATTGTCGATTTGCTGCGTAATGACATTGGCCGCGTGGCAGAACCTGGTAGCGTCAGCGTTCCTGAGCTGTTTGTGGTTGAACCTTTCCCGGCGGTGCATCATCTGGTGAGCACAGTACGAGCGCGACTGCCTCAACATCTCGGCGCAACCGATCTCCTGCGCGCCTGTTTCCCCGGCGGCTCCATTACCGGTGCACCAAAAATTCGCGCTATGGAAATTATTGAGGAACTGGAACCGCAGCGCCGCAACGCCTGGTGCGGCAGCATCGGTTACATCAGCCTGTGTGGTCGCATGGATACCAGCATCACTATCCGCACGTTAATCGCTGAAAATCAGCATCTCTATTGTGCGGCAGGTGGTGGCCTGGTGGCGGACAGCGATGTGGAGCTGGAATATCAGGAGACCTTCCACAAGGTCAATCGTATCTTGCCCAGCCTGAGCGGCGAGGTTTAAATGAGCCTAACGCTTGACCAGTTCCTGAACCGCTTCGTGCTGCAGCCTCCTCTGAGCGCATCCAAAAGCGTGATCAGCGGCCGGCGAGCGGCCGTGTTGGTACCGGTGATCGACGGTGCTGAACCGGGATTACTGTTGACGCGTCGCTCTTCACACCTGCGGAAACACGCGGGCCAGGTAGCGTTCCCCGGCGGCATGCAGGATGCAACAGATGATTCGCTCATTCACACCGCACTGCGTGAGGCCGAAGAAGAAGTCGGCATTCACCCCGCTCAGGTTAGCGTCGTGGGTATCTTACCGCCCGTGACCAGCAGCACCGGTTTTGCCGTCACGCCGGTGGTCGGCATTATTCCCGCGGACCTGCCTCTCAATATTAATCCTGACGAAGTGGAAAGCACCTTCGCGATGCCGCTGGCAGAAGCCCTGCGTCTCAGTCGCTACAGTGGACTCACCTTGCGCCGTGGTCATCGTCAGCATCAGGTGTGGTTATCGTGGTATGAGGATTATTTTATCTGGGGCATGACCGCCGGGATTATTCGCGCATTAAGTCAGCAAATCGCCCTTCCCTGAGTTCCGCGCTGCATGTTACTTCCGCCATAAACTCGATCCACTTCACAACCGCAGAATGGGATAACTATTTCTGTGGCTTATAATTAGTTTATTTCATGCGAAAAGCTGCTCGCTGAGTCACGCGGGCGATTACTATTAGCCGCATAAACGGCCTCAGCCGTACAGAATAAGATTTGTGAGGAGTGTCACCGGTGATTAGTGTTTTTGACATGTTCAAAGTGGGCATTGGCCCATCCAGTTCACATACCGTAGGTCCGATGAAAGCGGGCAAGCAGTTTGTTGATCTGCTGGCCGAACAGGGCAAATTGCAAGACGTGACGCGCATTGCCGTCGACGTCTATGGCTCGCTGTCGCTCACAGGTAAAGGTCACCATACCGATATCGCCATCATTATGGGGCTGGCCGGCTTTGAGCCCGCCACCGTGGATATCGATAGCATTCCCGCTTTTATTAAAGACGTCGAGCAGCGCGAGCGCCTGCTGCTGGCGAACGGTGCACGTGAAGTCGACTTCCCACGCGAAGGCGGCATGGTGTTCCGCAGCGAAAATCTGTCGTTGCATGAAAACGGCATGACGGTTTTCGCCTTTGCCGGCGATCTGTTGATCCTGACCAAGACCTACTACTCCATCGGCGGCGGATTTATCGTTGATGAAGAGCATTTCGGCCAATCCGTACTGGATGAGGTCTCGGTGCCGTATGCGTTCAACTCTGCCAAAGAGTTGTTGAGCCACTGCCATGAAAGTGGATTGTCCCTTTCCGGTTTGGTGATGAAGAATGAGCTGGCGCTGCACAGCCGTGAAGACATATATGCCTATTTCGGCAACGTCTGGCAAACCATGCAGGCCTGTATCGATCGCGGCTTAAATACGGAAGGCGTATTGCCGGGTCCACTGCGCGTGCCGCGCCGCGCTGCCTCGTTGCGTCGTTTACTGGTTTCTTCTTCCAAGCACTCCAATGACCCGATGAACGTGATTGATTGGGTCAACATGTTTGCCCTGGCGGTGAATGAAGAAAATGCCGCCGGTGGACGTGTGGTCACCGCGCCAACCAACGGCGCCTGCGGTATCGTCCCTGCGGTGCTGGCCTATTACGATCACTTTATTGAGACCGTGACGCCGGACATCTTCATCCGTTACTTCCTGGCCTCGGGTGCCATTGGCGTGTTGTATAAAATGAATGCCTCGATTTCAGGTGCTGAGGTGGGCTGTCAGGGCGAAGTCGGTGTGGCCTGTTCGATGGCTGCCGCTGGCCTGGCGGAGTTGCTCGGCGCCAGCCCGGAGCAGGTGTGTGTCGCCGCTGAAATCGGTATGGAACATAACCTGGGATTAACCTGTGATCCGGTGGCAGGTCAGGTGCAGGTGCCGTGCATCGAACGTAATGCTATCGCCTCAGTGAAAGCCATCAATGCCGCGCGCATGGCGTTACGCCGTACCAGTGAACCACGTGTTTCACTGGATAAGGTGATCGAAACCATGTACGAAACCGGTAAAGACATGAATGCCAAGTATCGTGAAACCTCACGCGGCGGTCTGGCGATCAAAGTTCAATGTGATTGACCAGATGTGTTGAAAAAATAATCAATTAGATTTTTTTCTGCATCTCACGCTACCTCCCTGTGAGTAAACCAGATACATTAATTTGCGCGCGGCCCTTAGTGGCCGCGCTGTTTTTTAGTGCCGCTTTTTTTCTCTGCGGTGCGCTAAACCTGGCCGCCTCAATGCCGATAACCTACACGTTAATTTGGCTTCAATTTTTGTTTTGCAAGGTGGTTACTGATGCTCATTCCCCAGCAATTTGTCGGTCAATTTCGCCGTAAGCGTTTGCTTATCGCGTTGGTGATCGCGGCGCTGGTTCTGATTCTCACGCTGACTTTTCGTTATATCGAAGAGAAATCGCGTATTGAGCAGCAGTCCCTGAATTTTGCCAGTCGCGCCATTGAGCGCTTTGACCGCATGTTCTCCCCGCTGGATGTCTCCGCCAACAACACGCTTGGGCTGGTTGGCGTGCCTTGCGCACAAGTTCGCTATCCGTTAATCGAAAAGATTTCTTCATTGCAGACCGTGCGCACCATCCTGCTGGTGCAGGATGACAGTATTTACTGCTCCAGTATTTACGGCCCGCGCAATATTTCGTTTAGCCAGACCTATCCGGAGTTGGCGATTAATAATCAGCGCATGATGCTGACCACCGATAATTATCTGCTGAAAGGCTCACCGGTCTTGGTGCTGTGGACACCCAAATCGCTGGATAATCGCGATGGGCTGCTGCAGGTTATCAATGTGGAATTGATGACAAATTATCTGCTGGAGCCGCAGTTACCCTGGGTCGAACGGGCTATTTTTAATGTCGGCGGACAGAGTCTGGAATATGGCAATCCGTTGATTGAAGAGACAGTGCCATCGGAAGATGAAGTGGCTTTTGATCAGGCTTCACTGCGTTACCCCTACAGCATTACCTTGTATGGCCCTTCTCCGGCACGTCTGGCGTTGCATACGCTGCCTTCCCAATTGCCGCTCGCAGTGTTGCTGAGCTTGCTGATGGGTTATATCGTTTGGTTAGCCACCGCGAACCGCATGAGCCTCAGCTGGCAAATCAGCTATGGCATTACCGCGAATGAATTTATGGTTTACTGTCAGCCGCTGATCAATGCCAAAAGTGGTGAGTGCGATGGCATGGAGTTGCTGTTGCGCTGGCACAATGCGCGTCAAGGCTGGGTTGCGCCGGATGTGTTTATCCCGCTAGCCGAGCGCCAGAACCTGATAGCACCACTGACGCGCTTTGTGTTAGCCAAAGTGGTAGATGAGTTGCCTAACCTGCCGCAATGTTCTTCTTTCCATATTGCGATTAACGTTGCCGCCAGCCATTTCCGCGATCGTGCGATTGTCGAGGATCTGCAAAGTATCTGGTGGCCCGCTAACCCGCTGCCGAAGCTGGTGGTCGAGTTGACCGAGCGCGATGCGCTGCCGGTGATTGATCAATCTGTGGTGTCGCAGTTGCATGAGATCGGCGTGCGCCTGGCGATTGACGATTTCGGTACCGGACACAGTTCCCTTGCCTACCTGAAAGACCTGAAGCCAGACGTGCTAAAAATTGACAAGATTTTCACTGCGGCCATCGGTACCGACGCGATTAACGCCACGGTGACAGATATGGTGATTTCGCTGGCGCAGCGTTTGAACATTGCGTTAGTGGCTGAGGGTGTGGAAACCGCGGAGCAGGCACACTATCTGCGTGAGCGCGGCGTGGATCATTTACAGGGCTATTATTACGCCCGTCCAATGCCCATCGAAGATTTCCCTGTGTGGCTGGAGCAGCATCAGGCGCATTTAAGGGCCTGATGTTGGGGGGCTGTGCCTGGTGGTGCGTTCCAGCCGGTAAAGGGGGATGTTCCGTAAAGACGGCGTGAATACATCCCTGTAGCCTCGGACGCCGCATCCCTGCTGCGTACGCTTTACTCCTCATCCCCCTTTACCGGCTTCATGTGGCATTTTTGCGGTCTGTACAACGCTGTACCTGGATTAGGTTAATCGCGTGGAGCGTTTAACATACTCGTTCATGACCTATTCCTCAGAGAAAGTGTGGAAGGTGTCAACGCCATTCAGGGCGAAACACATACTGGTTAATCACATCTTCCTCAGTGAGTGAGTAAAATGTGCCAACGCTATTTAGGACGGGTCACAGAAATAAAAAAGGCCGATATCGTGGATATCGGCCTTTTCGATGACAATTAACTTAGCGCTTACGCCTCATGCTCTTCATCTTCATGCGGCTTATCTTTGGTTACGCGCACCAGGTCGATACGATAATCCGTAGCCTCAATGATTTGGAAATGCAGCGGCGGCAGGTCGATGATCTCACCAGGCTGCGGCAGTTGGCCTTTCTGGGCAATCAACAGACCCGCCAGCGAGGCATGATCTTCTTCCCGGTCCACCAGCTCATGGTGGTCGAGCAACTGCTGCAGTGAGTGCAGATCGGTACCGCCCTTCACTAACCAGCCATCACCATCCGCGATAATATCGGGCGTTTCATCTTCATCCGGGAACTCACCGGCAATCGCTTCCAGCACGTCCAGTGGGGTAATCAAACCTTGCACCACACCAAATTCGTTGGTGACGATGACAAAGCTGCCTTTAGCGCGGCGCAGTACGCCCAGCAGGTTGATCGGATCCAGCGTTTCAGGCACCACTATCGCCGGAGTGGTAGCAGCAAACGTCGCCACGTCCATACCATGCTCCAGCGCCACCAGCAGTTCTTTGGCGCGCACCACGCCGATAATCTCATCTAACTCACCTCGGCACACCGGGAACAAACTGTGCGGCGTGTCGAGGAGCTGAATACGGATTTCATCCACCGGACGTTCAGCATCCACCCATGAGATATTGCCGCGTGGCGTCATGATGCTACGAATGGAGCGCTGTGACAGCGTCAACACGCCGTTGATCATATAACGCTCTTCGTCTTTAAATGCTTCCTGTGGCATCGCCTGCGTCAACGAAGCTTCTTCAGTGGTTACCGGCTGATGACGCTGGCGACCGCCCATCAGGCGCAAGATCGCTTCAGCGGTGCGTTCTCGCATCGGCCGATGTTCCTGATGGCGAATAAAGTTACGACGCGCAATTTGGTTGAACAGCTCAATCACAATCGAGAAGCCAATTGCGGCGTACAGATAGCCTTTTGGAATGTGGAAACCGAAGCCTTCCGCCACCAATGACAAACCAATCATCAGCAGGAAGCTTAAGCACAGCACCACGACCGTCGGATGGGCATTGACGAAGTTGGTCAACGGCTTCGAAGCCAACAGCATCACACCCATGGCAATCACCACGGCGGTCATCATCACCGGCAGATGGTTAACCATCCCCACTGCGGTAATCACCGCATCAAGCGAGAATACCGCGTCCAGCACCACAATCTGGATCACCACGGCCCAGAAGCTGGCATAACCTTTGTTGCCCTGATGTTCCATGCCGCGGTTTTCCAACCGCTCATGCAGTTCCATGGTTCCCTTGAATAACAGGAACAAACCACCGAACAACAGAATTAAATCTCGCCCGGAAAAACTGAAATCGCCTACGCTGAATAGGGGTCGCGTCAATGTCACGATCCAGGAAATCAGCGACAGCAGGCCCAATCGCATCACGAGAGCGAGTGACAGACCGATCAGACGCGCTTTATCACGCTGTTTCGGTGGCAGCTTGTCCGCCAGGATGGCGATGAACACCAGGTTGTCGATGCCGAGAACGATCTCCAGCACGATCAGCGTTAGCAAACCCGCCCAAATTGAGGGGTCGAAGAGAAATTCCATCAATGACTCCTTACAACACAGAGGGGCGAACGAGATTGAGCCTGCGCGGTGAAGCGAGACGAGAGATCGTTAGCAAATGAGGTCACGCTGAAGAGCGTTGTAGTGTGCGCCAGAAAGCGCTGAGAACATGTTGAGCGACGTCGGTGACGGTCCATATAGGTGAGCTGAAGCCCGATACTCCTGAATATTAAACAGAACGCTAATGTATCAGTTACATCAACAACGTCAAAAAATTTTATTACATTTACAAACAACTGCACAAACGCAGGAATAACGAACATAAATGCAATTTTGCAGCGTTACGCTCGAAATAGCTGACAAACATCACATAAATTATTTTTTCGCACACTAAAATAAATCGCGACCTTACTGCTGTGCAGCGGACAGTTTCGGAACATTTATTGATGCGACTCTTCATCTTAGACCTAAACGATCCACCTGAATCAACAACGGTAATTCTCAATGATTCCCGGCAATGCCAGAGAATCTCTCATGCGAACGGAGGTAGCAAGTGACCATTGCTATTGTAATTGGTACACATGGCTGGGCGGCAGAACAGCTGCTTAAAACAGCAGAAATGTTGTTGGGTGAGCAGGAAAATGTCGGATGGATTGATTTCGTGCCCGGCGAAAATGCAGAAACGCTAATCGAAAAGTATCAGGCGAGACTGGCAGAACTCGACACGTCGAAAGGCGTGCTGTTCCTGGTGGATACCTGGGGCGGCAGTCCATTCAACGCGGCGAGCCGCATTGTGGTGGATAAGCCGGATTATGACGTCATCGCCGGGGTGAACATCCCGATGCTGGTGGAAACCCTGATGGGCCGCGATGATAATCCATCCTTTGAGGAATTGATTCATATTGCCGTGGAAGCCGGCCGCGAAGGTGTTAAAGCCCTCAAGACCGAAACCCCTACCCCGGAAGCTGCAGCACCCGTTGCCGCACAAGCCCCGGCGCAACCGCAAAAGCCTTTGGCACCGGGCGAGCACATGAAGATCGGCCTGGCGCGCATCGATGACCGTTTAATTCACGGCCAGGTGGCAACCCGCTGGACCAAAGAGACCAACGTGACTCGCATCATCGTCGTCAGTGATGAAGTGGCTAATGACCATGTGCGTAAAACGCTGCTAACGCAGGTGGCCCCTCCTGGCGTGACAGCACACGTGGTGGATATTGCCAAGATGATCCGCGTGTGGAACAACCCGAAATATGGCCGTGACCGCGTGATGCTGCTGTTCACCAATCCAACCGATGTGGAACGGATTGTTGAACAAGGCGTGGATATCAAGTCGGTCAACATCGGCGGCATGGCATACAAACAGGGTAAAACCCAGGTCAACAACGCAGTTTCGGTCGATCAGAAGGACATTGAAGCCTTCCGTAAACTGAATGAACGCGGTATTGAGTTGGAAGTGCGTAAAGTTTCAAACGACCCAAGACTGAAAATGATGGACCTGATTGCCAAGGTCAATCAGTAGTTCGCTTTTGCCTGCGCTGGCGGGCGAATACTTGAGACCTTGCTGAGGAGAAAAGCAATGGAAATAACCACGCTACAAATCATCCTGATATTTATTGTGGCTTGTATTGCCGGGATGGGATCGATTCTTGATGAGTTCCAGTTCCACCGTCCACTGGTGGCCTGTACCTTGATTGGTGCGGTTCTGGGTGACATGAAAACCGGTATCATCATCGGTGGTACCCTGGAAATGATCGCGCTGGGCTGGATGAACATCGGTGCGGCAGTTGCACCCGATGCGGCACTGGCCTCCATCATTTCGACCATTCTGGTTATCGCAGGTGGCCAAAGTGTTGGTGCGGGTATCGCACTGGCGATTCCTCTGGCAGCAGCCGGTCAGGTTCTGACCATCATCGTCCGTACCATCACCGTTGCCTTCCAGCACGCTGCCGATAAGGCCGCCGAGAAAGGTAATCTGAGCGCCATCAGCTGGATTCACGTCTCTGCACTGGTATTGCAGGCGATGCGTATTGCAATTCCAGCCCTGATTGTGGCGATTTCAGTGGGTACCAGTGTGGTACAAGAACTGTTGAGCTCCATTCCAGAAGTGGTCACCAACGGTCTGAACATCGCCGGTGGCATGATCGTGGTGGTCGGTTACGCGATGGTCATCAACATGATGCGCGCAGGCTACCTGATGCCGTTCTTCTATCTGGGCTTTGTGACGGCGGCCTTCACCAACTTCAACCTGGTTGCTCTGGGCGTGATTGGTGTGGTCATGGCGGTGCTGTATATCCAGCTGGCGCCGAAATATAACCGTACAGCAGGCGCAGCCGCTGCCGGTCCTGCACACAATGACCTCGACAACGAACTCGACTAGGAACAGGTGAAATCATGGTTGATACAACTAACACGCAAAAGAAACTCACCCCGAGCGATGTCCGTGGTGTGTTCATCCGCTCTAACCTGTTTCAGGGTTCATGGAACTTTGAACGTATGCAGGCGCTGGGCTTCTGCTTCTCAATGGTGCCGGTGATTCGTCGCCTCTATCCTGAGAACAATGACGATCGTAAACAGGCGATTAAGCGTCATCTGGAGTTCTTTAATACCCATCCATACGTGGCAGCACCGGTGCTCGGCGTTACCATGGCGATGGAAGAACAACGTGCTAACGGCGCGGCGATTGATGATGCCGCGATTAACGGCATTAAAGTCGGCCTGATGGGACCGCTGGCGGGGGTGGGTGACCCGATCTTCTGGGGTACCGTTCGCCCGGTGTTTGCTGCACTCGGTGCCGGTATCGCGATGAGCGGCAGCCTGCTCGGTCCCCTGCTGTTCTTCATTCTGTTTAACGCCGTGCGTATGCTGACGCGTTATTACGGTGTGGCGTATGGGTATCGCAAAGGCGTGGATATCGTCAGCGATATGGGTGGCGGCTTCCTGCAAAAACTCACGGAGGGGGCGTCGATTCTCGGCCTGTTTGTCATGGGGGCGCTGGTCAACAAGTGGACACACGTGAACGTGCCGCTTGTGGTGTCGCGCATTACCGATCACACCGGCAAAACCACCGTGACTACCGTTCAATCGATCCTCGATCAGCTGATGCCGGGCTTAATCCCGCTGCTGCTGACCTTCGGCTGTATGTGGCTGCTGCGCCGTAAAGTTAACGCACTGTGGATTATCGTGGGCTTCTTTGCCCTGGGTATCTTTGGTTACTGGATCGGCCTGCTCGGTCTGTAATCATCTCGCCGGGGGCTTCGGCTCCCGGCAGTTTTCAGCGAAGTTACCTGAGCGCCAACGTTGAGGTAAATTCGGTTGAGGAAGAAAATGTAATGTCACTGACTGACGCTCTGATTGCCCTGCTGATCATCGCTTTCGCCCTGTTCGCGATTTACGATGACGCTATCCTGCCGCGGCGCAAGGGGCCGACCAAATTGCGTGTCGCGCTGCGTCGTCGCCATAAGATCGACAGCGGTATTTTTATCGTGTTACTGCTGATTCTGCTGTGGAATAACGTCAGCAACCATGGCCCGCAGCTCACCACCACGCTGCTGATGGTGTTATGCTTTATGGCGATCTGGCTATTCTGGCTACGCACGCCGAAATTGTTGATGAAGACAGAGGGACTGTTCTTCGGCAGCGTGTGGATCGACTATCGTCGCATTCAAAGTATGAACTTGTCTGAGGATGGCATTTTAGTCATGCAGCTGGAACAGCGTCGCCTGCTGATTGCAGTGCAAAAGCTCGACGACCTGGAACGTATCTACAATACGCTGGTGGAAGCGCGTTAAGTGCGCTGCCATAGCGTCAGCATGAAGTCGGCATCGCAGCTAAAGCTATCGGCTGCCACCAGCTGTTGCCAGACTTCTTCGCGCGCGCGCCAGGCAAAAGGCGTCATCTGCAGCAAGCTCACCGCTTCGGCCCCATTTAACGTCATTTCATAACGCAGATTGTGTTGCCCGACCTGGCTAAAACCTTCGTAAGCCTTTTCTTCTGCCGCGTGCAGCTGCACTTCACGATAAATCAGCGCCTTGAACTGCTGCAGATGATGTGGACCTGGCGTCACCGTCAGCAGATAGCCGCCCGTTTTCACCACCCGGTTCAGTTCGGTTTCATTACAGGGAGCATAGATGCGCACAATGCCCTCCAGCGATGCATCAGCAAAGGGTAAACGCTGGCTGGAGGCGACACAAAATTTCACCGTGCGATAACGTTTAGCCGCCATGCGAATCGCCGCTTTCGCCACATCCAGGCCAAACAACTGCGCCTGCGGAAGGGCTTCTGCCATTGCTGCGGTGTAGTAACCCTCGCCACAGCCAATATCCAATATTTGTGCCGCCTGGCCATTCAGGCGCTGTGCCAGATGTTGCGCCACTGCATCGCGCAATGGCTGATAGTGGCCTGCATCAAGAAATGCGCGACGTGCCAGCAGCATTTCCGCACTGTCACCCGGTTCCTTTGAGCCTTTATGCTGCACCGGCAACAAATTAACGTACCCTTCTTTAGCCTGATCAAATTGGTGACCTGCATCGCAGCGGAAGCTGTTGGCTTGCTGGTGCAAATGTTGCTGGCAAAGGGGGCAAATCAAAGACATAGACAACTCCGGGTTCACGATTCGCGCGCAGTTTACCCTGATCGTCTGGCAACAGAAAGGATAAAAGAAAAGCCCCGGTCAGAGACCAGGGCTTTACAATTCGTGTCAGCGGCGCATGGCACCGAGTCTGAGAACGAAATCAGATAGCAGTAACGTTTACTGCAGCTGGACCTTTCTGGCCGTCCTGAATTTCGAACTCAACAGCCTGGCCTTCAGCCAGAGTTTTGAAGCCGTTACCCTGGATTGCAGAGAAGTGTACGAACACGTCTTTGCTGCCGTCAGCAGGAGTAATGAAACCAAAACCTTTAGACTCGTTGAACCACTTAACCTGACCTTTAATCTTTGCCATTTTTGCAAATTCCTTTGATTGTTTATATTGCCCGAAGGCAGTCTTACAGATAAACCAGAGACGTTACTGAATGAGGCACTAATTTAAGGTTCGGCAAGGAAGCGGAATTCAACGTCAACGTCTTTACTCGTAACTTCTTTACTGAAGATGCCATACATAAACAGAACTGTACCTCGTTTGACCCAAGAGTCGTTATCACATATCCGCAAATTAATGGCAAGCCATTTTTAAACGGTGATCGACATGACGCACATAATTGGCCGTTGCTCTGCACTCTTCTGCCATTAGCATATTGACAGATGACGGAATAACTGCACAAAAAAATGTTATATGTCAGAGTAGTTAGCGCCAGTACTTACATTAGTCAAGCGTAGCGACGTAATCTAAACCAGCACAATTAAAGCGGTCAAGGCTACGCAAAAAGTATTGCATTAATATGGCATTGATAAAATATTTCGCCAAAAAATTAACATGGAATGCAACATTCGTGCGCTGAGCAAAACTTGTACAACCCGATTTATTAAGTACAAGTCATTAATTGTTTTGCACCAAAATCAGGAAAATATAAGCGCTCTTGCCCCAAATATATGCACGCTCGTTTTGGCGGTTATCTTATTTTTAACTAACGACTCTACAATTAAATGTTAAAAAAACGCACTGCGACGCTTGATTTAACAAATCGGGCTTAGGACACATCTGAATCGCTATTCTGCAAGCTTCGGCTGGTGCCTATTCTCCATGGCATAAAGCGTGAGTCCCATTCTCCCGCGGATTGCATTGCTTGCGCCAAAGCGGCAGGGGGTTCATCTAAAGGATCATCCGCCAGTTCAAACACACCCCAGTGGATCGGCAGCGTTAACGGACGCCCTATCGCCTGCCATAAACGCACCGCCTGATCGGGGTCCATATGTTGACCGCGCATGAACCATTTTGGTGCATAAGCGCCAATGGGCAACGCGGCAAGATTAAAGGGCCCAAGCCGTTCAGCAATTTCTAACAGGTTTTCGCTATAGCCACTGTCACCTGAAAACCAAAAATTCACACTCTGGTTTCGCACCACCCAGCCACACCACAGTGAGCGATTGCGATCCCAGAAAGTTCGCATGCTCCAGTGCCGCGCGGGTACGGCAGTCAGCGTCACTCCTGCGATATCAATGGATTGCCACCAGTCGCGTTCGGTGACATGACGCACGCCACGTTTGCGGCACCAGGTTCCCATACCCAGCGGCACAACAAATTGCGCATCCGGGAAATGACGTGCGATGCGCTTTACCGTAGGTCGATCGAGATGGTCGTAGTGATTGTGCGAAATCAGTACCACGTCGAGATGTGGCAACTGTGCAATATGGAGCGGAGCGGGCGTTTTACGCTGTGGTCCAGCAAACGGCAGCGGTGAAGCACGCGCAGAGAGTGCCGGATCGATGAGAATATAGCGGCGATTGAGCCGCATCAACACGGCGGCATGACCTAACCACCAGACGCGATCGTCATCACCGCCCAGATCGCTTTCCTGATACCAGCGGGCAATGAATGCCGGATAGCCGGCCTGAGGCGGCAGCGGCAAATGGTCCGCTTTGCGCTCCCGCCGCCAGCGCTGCAAATCCCCTGGCTGGCGCAATTCCGGTTCCGGATTGCGGAAACCTTCTGGCGTGTGATGCGCCAGCGTTGCGTCGTACCAGGGATTTTGCCAGGCCATTACTGCTCCATCATGTGTTTAACGTTCTGGAATCATACGGATGAAGTCGCGCTGTTCGACGGCGTCTTCTTCCTCCTGCTGTTTTGCTGTGGCAGGTTGAGCATCCGCCAGGCGGCGCAACAATGCATTCTGTTTTTTCTGCTCTTCCAGCAGTGCTTCCAGCAAACGAATCTGTTCACTGGCGCGCATGCTGGCCCGGTTAACGAAGAACCAGGCTATCAAGGCCACAACAATAATGATGGCCAGTACACCATAACTGAACAGCGGACTGGTATTTGCGGCTAACTCGTTCATAACTGCCTCTATTGTCAAACATAAAACACTTACACCGCCGCTGATTCTACTCGTTGTGTGCGGAAAAGATAATGGTTGCCGGTGGAAAGCAGATTATCCCGCATCTTGATGGCTTTCAGTTATCTCTGATCGATTTCATGAGCAGGACGCGTCATGCTGCTACTATAGAAATCGCAGCGACTTCAGGATAGCTGCGTTGTGTATCACAAGGAGATAAAATGAAACTATTCATTCGGGCGATAATCGCGGTGGCAGTGGTCTGGTTAGGGATGCTGTTTACCGGCTATGGCGTACTGACCGGAAGCAACAAAAACGCCGCTGGACTGGGCTTACAGTGTAGCTATCTCACTGCACGCGGCATGATCACCGCGCAATATCTGCATACCGACAGCGGTATTGTGGGTGTCACCGATTGTCCACTGCTGAAGAAAAGTGGCGAAGTGGTAGATAATTAGTGATTAAAACGGGCTGGCGACAGCCCGTTTTGCTATTCAGAATGGGTAGTCGTGGTAACCCAACTGGTCGGAAATATTGCGCGCGGCACGATGCAGCATCGCCACGTACTCATTTTTTGCTTCTTCAGAGAATCGGATTGTCGGGAACGAGATGCTCAATCCCGCGATCACCACGCCGAAGCGGTCGAAAACCGGCACAGCGATACAGCGTAAGCCCTCTTCCTGCTCTTCATTATCTTCACCGAAACCCTGCACTTTTACCTGATCTAATACCTCAAGCAGCGCTTCAGCACTGACGATGGTGTTGGCGGTACTGCGACGAAACTCGACTTCGCTCAGGATTGCCTGAACTTCAGTGCGATCGCGCCATGCCAGTAACACTTTACCGATGGCGGTGGTATGCAGCGGGTTACGACGCCCGATGCGCGAGTACATGCGCAGGTTATACAGCGAATCAATTTTATGGATATAGACAATGCTGTCTTCTTCCAGCGCACCCAGGTGGATGGTTTCTTTGGTCAAACGCGACAGTTCTCGCATTTCGACATCGGCACTACGAATCAGGTCGACGTTTTGTAGTGCCCTGGCACCCAATTCAAACAGCTTGAGCGTCAGCGAATATTTTTCACTTTCCCCTTCCTGCGCTACGTAACCCAATGATTTCATGGTTTGCAGAAAGCGGTAAACCGTGCTTTTTGACATCATCACGCGTTGCGACAGCTCGGTGATACCATGATCACGATCTTCGCCTAACGCCTGCAAAATGCCGAACACTTTCATTACCGAAGAGACGGAGTCTGGCTGTTTATCGTTATCACTGCTCGCCATTGCGCGTATCCTTTTTTGACGGTGTTTCAAAAAAAACGGAACAGAAGCGCCAGTATATGCGTTTCAGCCCAACGGCGGCAACGACTGGCAATCTGCGACACATTCCTTCGTAATTTTTTGTCAATGAATGCGGTGCTTTCCGTCACAAAATTGATTAGCATGATGATATTCACTTCCTTCATTTATTTCATTTATGTCCCCTACAGTCTCTCAGGATGGATTACCTGTTCCGCAGCGGTACGGCGCGATTATCACTATTGCGTTAGGCATCATGATGGCAGTGCTGGATGGTGCCATTGCTAACGTTGCGTTACCCACCATTGCACGCGAACTGAATGCCAGTCCGGCGGAATCAATCTGGATTGTTAACGCCTACCAAATCGCCATTGTTATCTCGTTACTGTCGCTCTCCTTTCTGGGCGATATGCTGGGTTATCGCCGTGTTTATCAGGTAGGGCTGGCGTTGTTTATCGCCACTTCACTGTTCTGCGCCCTCTCCTCTTCACTCAATATGCTTACCGTGGCGCGTATCCTGCAGGGTTTTGGCGGCGCGGCACTGATGAGTGTGAACACAGCGCTGATTCGTATTATCTATCCGCAGCGTTTTCTCGGCCGCGGTATGGCGATTAACTCGCTGATCGTCGCGGTGTCGAGCGCTGCGGGCCCAACGGTGGCAGCCGCGATTCTCTCCATCGCCAGCTGGAAATGGTTATTCCTGATCAACGTGCCGCTGGGCATTGTGGCACTGTGGCTGGCGCTGCGTTTTCTGCCAGATAACACGCAGAAAGCTAAACAGCAGAAGTTCGATGTTCCCAGTGCCATCATGAATGCCCTGTTCTTTGGCCTGCTCATATCGGCCCTCAGCGGGTTCTCACAGGGGCAGGATCACTGGCTCATTCTGGCGGAAGTCGTCGCACTGGTGTTGGTGGGCGTGGTGTTTGTTCGTCGCCAGTTGGCGATGCCAGTGCCGCTACTGCCGGTGGATTTGCTGCGCATCCCCATTTTTTCGTTGTCGATGTGCACTTCGATTTGCTCGTTCTGTGCGCAGATGCTGGCTATGGTTTCGCTGCCATTCTTCCTGCAAAACGTGCTGGGACGGGATGAAGTGGCAACCGGGTTGCTGCTCACACCCTGGCCGCTGGCCACCATGGTGCTGGCACCCATTGCTGGCCGGTTGATTGAGAAAGTCCATGCGGGATTATTGGGTGGCCTGGGGCTGGCAATGTTTGCGGCGGGTCTGTTCTTACTGGCACTGCTGCCTTCACAACCCACCGATATTGATATTATCTGGAGAATGATGCTTTGCGGTGCGGGCTTTGGTCTGTTCCAGTCTCCAAATAATCACACAATTATCTCCTCTGCCCCGCGCCATCGCAGCGGTGGCGCCAGCGGTATGTTAGGGACGGCGCGTTTGGTCGGTCAGAGCAGCGGTGCAGCACTGGTTGCATTGATGTTCAATCTGTTTAACGACAGCGGAACACATGCGTCACTGGTTCTGGCGGGTAGCTTCGCTACGGTGGCAGCCGTCATCAGTATGTCTCGGATGACGCAATCGAGTCAGACGGTGAAGTCATAAAACAACAAAGGTGCCCAATTGGGCACCTTTGTTTATTGCAACAGCCAAACCATTATTTCAGATAGTCACCGTTACGCAGCGCTTCGATACGCTTATCGAGCGGCGGATGCGACATAAACAATTCGCTCAACGATTTGCTTTTGCCGTTAATGCAGAATGCCATCATGCTGCTTGGCTCCTGCGGCTCGTAGCTGGTTTTCAAACGCTGCAGAGCGGCAATCATCTTCTCGCGGCCCACCAGTTTGGCTGAACCTGCATCCGCGTGGAATTCACGGTGACGTGAGAACCACATGGTGATGATGCTGGCGAGAATGCCGAACACCAGTTCCAGCACGGTCGCGACCGCAAAATAGACCAGCGGGTTACCGTTGCTGCTCTCTTCACCGTCACGGTTACCCGACAGGAAGCCCGATGCTACCTGCGCGATAATACGCGAAATGAAGATCACGAAGGTGTTCACCACACCCTGAATCAGCGTCATGGTGATCATGTCACCGTTAGCGATGTGGGCGATTTCGTGCGCCAGCACCGCTTCCGCTTCATCACGGCTCATGTTCTGCAGCAAGCCGGTCGAGACCGCAACCAGTGAGGCGTCACGACGCGCACCGGTAGCAAAGGCGTTAATATCTGGCGCGTGATAGATCGCCACTTGCGGCATCGCAATGCCGGACTGTTGAGCCTGGCGACTGACGGTATCCATCAGCCAGCGTTCTGTCTCGTTACGGGGTTGTCGAATCACTTCACCGCCGACGGAGCGCAACGCCATCCATTTAGACATCAGCAGTGAAACAAACGCACCGCCAAAGCCAAACAGACCTGCCATAATCATCAGACCCTGAACACTGCTTGACTGAATTCCTGTCAGACTCAGAATCAGTCCGAATACCAACATCACCGCCAGGTTGGTGACCAGGAAAAGCGCAATACGCATCATAAACGTTAATCTTCCTCAGTTGTGCTCGCGCTCATGCGCGGATATACATCCTATGTCCATTGCGCAGGTTTTCAAGCAACCTTAATCTTTAAGTGTCTAAAAAGACATAACTTTACATTTGGTAATGATGTGCGCAATTCTGCCCATTAGCCACAATGAACAATATCTTTGGTGCAAAAAAAACACCGCCGGAGCGGTGCTTTTATTCAGCGAAAATTTATTTCGCGCCTTCAGCAGGCTGGGTTTTCTCCAGCTGTGCCATGTCATTGGCAATTTTCACGGTTTCGTCCAGATACGGGTCTGGCTCTTTGTAGTCTTTCGGCAAATCTTCAATGCTCTTCAGCGGGGCTTTGCCTTCCGCCTGGTAGCGCGCGTTAATGCGTTCCAGACGCAGTGCATCATCTTCGTGGTTCTCTTTCTCACGTTGAGCAAGATTGAGCGACACAATATTGCGTTTGTCTTTCATCGCGTCAAAGCGCGCAATATCTTTCATGATGTACTGGAACTCGCGATCTTTAGCGATACGATCGGCGTGCTCTTTGGTCAGCTGCGGTACCAGCGCGGTGATATCACCGGTTTTGGTGTAAGTCGCGGCATTCACGCTATCCCATGGCAGCGCGTTGTCCTCGAACTTCTCACCGGTTTCCGCCGCTTCTACGCCAGTTGGCATCAGCAGGTCCGGCGTGACGCCTTTACGCTGAGTACTGCCACCGTTAATGCGATAGAACTTCTGGATGGTATATTGCACTGAGCCCAGCGCCGGCCATTCAGGACGCAGCATCTGATCATAGATGCGGTTGAGCGAACGATACTGCTGCACGGTGCCTTTACCAAAGGTCGGTTCACCCACAATCAGCGCACGGCCGTAATCCTGCATCGCTGCGGCAAAGATTTCAGATGCGGAAGCACTGAAACGATCGACCAGCACCACCAGCGGACCTTTGTAATAAACGATACCGTCGTTATCGCTGTCCTGGCGCACGCGACCGTTGTTGTCACGGACCTGCACCACTGGGCCACTTGGGATAAACAGACCCGACAGTGATACGGCTTCGGTGAGCGCACCGCCGCCGTTGGTACGCAAATCAATCACGATGCTGTCGACGTTCTGCTTCTGCAGTTTTTGCAGCTGCACTTTTACATCGTCAGTCAGGCCAACGTAGAAGCCTGGAATATCCAGTACGCCGACTTTCTCTTTACCGACGTTATGTACGGTGCCTTTCACCGCGCGATCTTCAAGACGGATCTTTTCACGCGTCAGTGTCACGGTGCGGGTTTTGGTGCCCTTGCCAGCAGGCAGGATTTCCAGGCGCACTTTGCTGCCTTTCGGTCCTTTGATTTTGGACACCACATCATCCAGACGCCAGCCAATCACATCTTCCATTGGCTTACCTGGCTGGGCAACACCGACAATGCGGTCGCCCACGCTGATGGATTTGCTTTTCGCGGCCGGTCCGCCAGCCACCATGGAGTTGATGACCGTGTAATCATCGTCCATCTGCAGCACGGCACCGATACCTTCCAGCGACAGGCTCATCTCGGTGTTGAACTGTTCGGTGTTACGCGGTGAAAGATAGTTGGTGTGCGGGTCGATTTCGTGCGCAAAGGCGGTCATCGCCAGCTGGAACACATCTTCACTGTTGCTCTGCGCCAGGCGACGAATGGCAAAGTTGTAACGCTTAGTCAGCGTTTCACGAATCTCTTTGTCATCTTTACCGGCCAGTTTCAGGCTCAGCTCGTCATATTTGACTTTGGCATCCCACAGCGCGTTCAGCTCATCGCTGTTTTTCGGCCAGGGTGATTTTGCACGGTCAATGTCGATGGTGTCATTGCCGGTGAAATTCATCGGGCGATTCAGCACGCTTAGCGCATATTGATAGCGCTCGAAGCGGCGTTTCTGCGCCAGATTGTAGAGATCGTAGAACACATCCAGCTTACCGCTGCGCAGTTCATCACCCAACGTGGTTTTCTTATCGGCGTATTGCGCGATGTCTGAAGCCAACAACACGTTATGGTTGTAGTCGAGCAGATTCAGGTAGCGATCAAAAATTTTCGCAGAGAAATCCTGATTCAGATCGAACTGGCGATAGTGAGAACGGGTGAAACGCGAAGTGACGCGTTCACTGACGGTAGGATGCTGCGGGTCTTCATGTAACTGTGGAATCTGGTCGGCGCGGGTAATGTTATCTGCGCCAAAGGTGGGGCCTGCTAACAGCAGGCCCGCGATCATACCGATCTTTAAAATGTTGTTCATGCCGAGGTCAGCCTCCGTTTCAGAACTGCAAGTGTTCTGCGCGCACAATCATTGCCATGCCGGAAGCGAGCTGCACCCGAACGCCATCCTTGGTGATTTCAAGAATGGTGGCGTCCATTGCACTTTTGCCTGCTTTAACTTTGATGTTCTGGCCGGGTTGCAAAGTTGAGGTATCAGTGACAGGTTTAGCTCGCGGTGGGCGCGGTGCAGCAGGACGTTCTGCTGATGCGGCACGCGGTGCCTGTGGACGAGGCTTGCGAGGTGCTTCGCCTTCAGCCGCTTTGCGAGGAGCAGGTTTACGAGGACGACGCTCTGCGGTCTCTTCACCGGCTTCGCGTTTCTTCGCTTTTTGCTGATCGCGCTGCGCCTGAACGCGCGCTTTGGCTTCTTCCAGCTGCTTGCGCGCATGTTCAACGTGTTGTTCGTCCAGCACGCCACAGGCGTTGCCATCGAGATCAACACGGATTGCACCCGCTTTAATGCCGTACAGGTAACGCCAGCTTGAGGTATAAAGGCGCAAGGCTGAACGCAGTTGCGTCTTGCTCAGGCTGTTTTCACCCTGAACGCGCTCAACCAGATCCTGGAAGATACCGATTTTAAGCGGACGCGCTTCACCTTCGGCGCTAAAACATTGCGGAAAACGTTCCGCCAAAAAGGCGATCACTTCTTTACTGCTATTCAACTTAGGTTGATTTTCCATGAAATTTCCTGATTACTACGGGTTTGCCGACCAGAGCAGGCATGAACAGGCGACATTATAATGACAACATCGCCAAATGCTATGTGATCCAGTCGATTAGCTGCGTGACAGTTGAATAAATTTTTCGATGTCACTGCCCGCCAGCACTTCACAAAGCCCGTCGGTAAGGGCCACCAGCCCCGCTTCATCCTCACTATCAAAGCGAGAATAAACCGTACTATCAATGTCTAGCACACCGACAACGGTGCCATTCACTTTCAGAGGAATCACGATTTCAGCGTTGCTGGCCGCATCACACGCGATATGACCAGGGAACGCATGCACATCCTCAACGAGCTGTACTTTATCCTCTGCAATCGCTGTGCCACAAACCCCTTTGCCCACCGGAATGCGTACGCAGGCAATTTTGCCCTGGAACGGACCCAGCACCAGCGTATTTGGCTCGGTGAGCAAGTAGAATCCTGCCCAGTTCACGCCTTCCAGGCGTTCAAACAACAGCGCACTGCAATTACCCAGTGCTGCCAGGAAAGAGGTTTCGCCCGCTAACAGTGCACGGACATCGCGATTTAAATCCTCGTAAAAGGCTTTTTTGTTCATTGTTTAACCATAACTCGTCACTGTCGTGAGCTTGTTGTCACTCAGTTGTTAAAATAAGCACTAATAATCCAGCCCCATCAGGTGAATCATTGTGTTAGTTACTATACCCTTAGCAGTCGGTGGTTAAGACTATTCTTGTACCACTCCCTATTGCAGTCAGAATGCTCTGAACAGCATGCCGGTAAACGTAACGAACGATGGGCCACTTGCGTCACCTATGAAAATTCACGCTATCAGCCAGACGTTGCCCCACGCACGTTATCAGCGTTGTCCGCAATGCGATACCCTTTTTTCCTTACCGGATGTGAAATCGCATCAGTCGGCGCATTGCCCGCGCTGTCATGCAAAAATTCAAAGTGGCCGCGATTGGTCAATGACGCGACTCACCGTAATGGCCGTGACCATGATCGTGTTGATGCCCATCGCCTTCAGCCTCCCTTTGGTGGATATTCGCTTGCTCGGCATGCGCATCAACGCCAGCCTGGTGGAAGGCGTCATCCAGATGGCGCAGCAGGGCAACGTGCTGACGGCCTCGATGGTGGCGTTTTGTACCATTGGTGCACCAGTAACCTTAGTCGCGGGCATCTGCTATTTATGGATTGGCAACGCCATCGGGATGAACCTGCGTCCGGTGTTGCTGATGCTGGAGAAGCTCAAAGAGTGGGTGATGCTGGATATCTATCTGGTCGGTGTGGCGGTCGCCTCTATTAAGGTGCAGGATTATGCCGCGCTGGAGGTGGGCTACGGTCTGGTGGCCTACATCGCGCTGACGGTGCTGAGCCTGTTGACGCTGATTCACCTTAACGTGGAAGAGCTGTGGGAACACTATTATCCGCAGACTTTGCCGACGTCCCCCCCTGAACAGTGGCAGGTGTGTCTGAACTGCCATCAAACCGGCATGCCGGACGATCGCGGGCGTTGTACACGTTGTCACACCCCGCTCGATTTCCGTCGTCGCCACAGTTTGCAGAAATCCTGGGCCGCGCTGATCGCTTCGATTGTGCTACTGATCCCCGCTAATCTGCTGCCGATTTCAGTAGTTTACGTTAATGGCGCACGCCGTGAAGATACGATCTTCTCCGGTATTCTGGGTCTGGCTTCCGGCAACATCCCGGTGGCGGCGGTGGTATTTATTGCCAGTATCCTGGTGCCGTTTACCAAAGTGTTAGTGATGCTGACTTTGCTGGTCAGCATCCATTTTAAGTGTGAACAGGGCTTAAAAACCCGCATTCGACTGCTGCGTGCCATCACCTGGGTGGGACGCTGGTCAATGCTGGATCTGTTCGTGATTGCGGTCACCATGTCATTGGTGAATCGCGATCAACTGCTGGCTTTTACCATGGGACCTGCCGCCTTCTACTTTGGCGCGGCAGTCATCCTGACCATTATGGCTGTAGAGTGGCTTGATAGCCGCCTGATCTGGGATGCACATGCAACAGGAAACGCCGACTACACCGACTAGCGCCAACCTGCGTAACAAACGCAAGGTTTCGCCGTTCTGGCTATTGCCCATTATTGCCCTGCTGATTGCTGGCTGGCTGTTATGGACAAACTATCAGGAACGCGGTACCACTATCACCATCAACTTCCAGACCGCGGATGGCATCGTGCCGGGCCGTACGCCGATTCGCTATCAGGGCGTGGAAGTGGGTACCGTGCAAGGTATTGTGCTGAGCGATGACTATCACAGCATCCAGATCAAAGCCAGTATCAAGAGCGATATGCGCGATGCGCTGAAGGACAATACACAGTTCTGGCTGGTGACGCCGAAAGCCTCGCTGGCAGGTGTTTCAGGCCTGGATGCGCTGGTGGGCGGTAACTATATTGGCATGATGCCCGGCGGCGGCAATCCGCGTGAGCACTTTACCGCGCTGGACACCCAACCCAAGTATCGCGTCAACACCGGCGAATTGCTGATCCATCTGCACTCTCCCGATTTGGGTTCGCTGAACACCGGGTCGCTGGTCTACTACCGCAAAATCCCGGTGGGACGCGTGTATGACTACAGCATCAACGGTAATACTGATGGCGTCACGGTCGACGTACTGATTGAGCGTCGTTTCGTCAATCTGGTGAAAAAGCAGAGCCGCTTCTGGAACGTGTCCGGCGTAGACGCTGACGTCAGTCTGAGCGGTGCCAAAGTGAAGCTCGAGAGCCTGGCCGCGCTGGTGAATGGAGCGATTGCCTTTGATTCTCCAGAAGAAGGTCAGCAGGCCAACAGCGATGAAAACTATCAGCTCTACCCCGATCTGGCACGCAGCCAGCGTGGCGTGCAGATCAGTCTGGATTTACCGAGCGGCGATAACCTCAAAGCGAATAGCACGCCACTGATGTACCAGGGTCTGGAAGTCGGTACCTTGACCAAGCTCAATCTGTTGCCGGGCGGCAAAGTCACCGGCGAACTCACCGTGGATCCTTCGGTGACGAGCCTGATGCGCAGCGGTACCCGCATTGAAATGCGGGCGCCCAAACTGAGCCTGACCGACACCAATCTCAGCAGCTTGCTGACCGGTAACACCTTCGAACTGGTACCGGGCGAAGGTCCCGCGCAGGATCACTTTACCGTGCTGCCTGCCAGCGAAACCCTGCTGCAAAAACCGGATGTTCTGACGGTAAAACTCAGCGCGCCGGAAACCTACGGTATTGATGGCGGTCAGCCGGTGATGCTGTACGGCATGAAGATTGGGCAGGTCATTTCGCGTCAACTGGATGAGAATGGCATTAGCTTCGCGGTGGCCATCAATCCGGAATATCGCCATCTGGTGCACGCGGACAGCAAATTCATTGTGAATAGTCGTCTCGACGTGAAGTTTGGTCTCGATGGAATGCAGGTGCTGGGTGCCAGTGCCCGTGAATGGGTAGACGGCGGCATACGTCTGGTGCCGGGTGCGAAAGGCAATCCTTCCGCCCGTTATCCTTTATATGCCGATGCTGAGCGTGCGCAGGAAGGGATTATCGGTGACCAGCCGCCAACCACACTGAAACTGACCGCCAACAGCTTGCCAGATGTGCAGGCCGGTTCAGTGGTGCTGTATCGGAAATTCCAGGTGGGTGAAGTGGTGTACGTGGTGCCGCGCGCCGATGCCTTTGAGATTTCCATCCACATTGAGCCGCAATACCGCAAATTGCTGACCAGCGAGAGCGTATTCTGGGCCGAAGGTGGTGCGAAAGTGCAACTTAACGGCAGCGGTTTAACGGTGCAGGCTTCGCCGCTCAACCGTGCGCTGAAAGGGGCGATCAGTTTCGATAACCTCACTGGCGCGCAAGCGGCGAAAGGCGTGAAACGCGTACTCTATGCCTCTGAAACGGCTGCGCGTGCAGTCGGCAGCCAGATCACCTTGCATACCTTTGATGCCAGCAAGCTGGCTGCGGGCATGCCGATTCGTTACCTCGGCATTAATGTCGGCCAGGTCGAATCACTGGCATTGAGTAAAGACAATAATCAGGTGGTGGCGAAAGCGGTGCTTTATCCCGAGTATGTGCAGGACTTTGCGCGTATCGGCAGTCGCTTCTCGGTGGTCTCACCGGAAATTTCGCCAGCGGGTGTTAATCATCTGGAGACCTTGCTGCAGCCTTACCTCAATGTCGATCCCGGCAAAGGGGCTCAGGCACGTACCTTTGAGTTGCAGGAGAGTACCATCACCGATTCGCGTTACCTCAACGGACTCAACATTTATGTCGATGCCACCGAAGCGGGTTCACTGTCGCTGGGTACGCCGGTGCTGTTCCGTGGTGTAGAAGTGGGCACGGTGACCGGCACTTCGCTGGGTAACATGGCGGATCGCGTACAGATCGCGCTGCGCATCAGCAAGAAGTATCAGCATCTGGTGCGTAATAACTCCGTGTTCTGGCTGGCGTCTGGCTATAACCTCGACTTCGGTCTGATTGGTGGGGTAGTGAAAACCGGTACCTTCCAGCAGTTCATTCGTGGCGGTATTCAATTTGCCACACCGCCGACGGTGCCGCTGGCGCCTCAGGCCGGTGCTGATAAACACTTCCTGTTGCAGGATGAAGCGCCGAAAGAGTGGCGCAGTTGGGGAACGGCGATTCCGGATCCCAATTAAGCAATCGGGCAGCCTGCGGGCTGCCCGTTTTATTTGCACGTGTTACACTTCGCGCTAAATTTGATACCCCGGTAAATGTCCGTGTCCGATCGCTTTCCTGAAGATTTCCTTGCGCTGATGCGCACCAGCCTGGCTGACGAAAATGAACTGCAGCGTTTCCTGGCGATTAGCCAGCAGCCGCTGCGCCGCAGCCTGCGCGTCAATACGTTGAAAATCAGTGTGGAGGCGTTTTTAGCACGCACCGCGCATTATGGCTGGCGCTTAACGCCGGTTCCCTGGTGCGCCGAAGGATTCTGGATCGAGCGGGAAGATGAGACATTGCCGCTGGGCAGTGTGGCCGAGCACCTGAGCGGTTTGTTCTACATTCAGGAAGCCAGCTCAATGCTGCCGGTCACCGCGTTGTTTGATGCCGCGCCAGAAGCACGCAAGGTGATGGATGTGGCCGCTGCACCCGGTTCCAAAACCACGCAAATGGCCGCGTTGATGCGCAACGAAGGCGCGATTCTCGCCAATGAATATTCAGCCAGCCGCGTAAAAGTGTTGCATGCCAATATCAGCCGCTGTGGCGTCAGCAATGTGGCGCTGACGCACTTTGATGGTCGTGTGTTTGGTGCCGCCCTACCTGAGCAGTTTGATGCCATCCTGCTGGATGCGCCCTGCTCCGGCGAAGGTGTGGTGCGTAAAGATGCCGACGCCCTGCGTAACTGGACACTGGCCAGCACTGAAGAGATTGCCGCAACCCAGCGTGACCTGATCGACAGTGCGTTTCATGCCTTACAGCCAGGCGGCACGTTAATTTATTCCACCTGTACACTGAACCAGATTGAAAATCAGCAGGTGATCGCCTGGTTGCAGCAGCGCTATCCCGATGCGGTTGAAATCGTGCCGTTGTGCGACCTGTTTGACGGTGCCGAGCGTGCATTGACGCCGGAAGGCTTCCTGCATGTCTTCCCACAGATTTTCGACAGCGAAGGCTTCTTTGTTGCGCGTCTGCGCAAGACGGCCAGCATCCCGGCGCTACCTGCACCGACCTATAAAGTAGGGAAACTGCCCTTCTCGCCTGCCAGCCGCAAGCTGATCGCCGAAGTGCAACAGGCGGCAGCGAAGGTGGGGATTGAGTGGGATGGTCATCATTCGTTGTGGCAGCGTGATAAAGAACTGTGGCTGTTCCCTGCTGCGCTGGAAAAC